>JANLPZ010000073.1:0-1926 GCA_031367535.1 Gemmatimonadaceae bacterium | reverse complement strand
TACATGACGATGGGGCAGACCGGCATGGGCGATATGGGGTCGATGGGCATGGCGGTGCCGAAGAATTCGATCCCGATGCTGGGCGGCCCCGGTCCGAAAGGGCACATCGACATGGGCGGTATGTTCACGCTGCTCAAGGTGCGCGAGCGGGTATCGGGGCAGACGGATCCGGGGTGGTATGCCGACGCACCCGGCACCGTCGCACGTGCCGCCACGCCCGAGGAATTGCGCCGGGATGGCGTCGCGGTGTGACCCGGCGGCCGGCGGACCATCATCCCTGAGACCAGCAGACGTCGAACGTATTGCACCTGCGATGGATACACTCTCAACACTCTTTCTTCTATTCCGACCATGACACGCAACGCATTCTTCGCTCGCTCGGCTTTCATGACACTCGTCATCGCGGCACCGCTCTATGCGCTCGCACATCCGAAGCTGATGTCGGCGGTGCCGGCGGCGAACAGTCACGTGATGGCTGTGCCCACGGTGGTGCGACTCACGTTCCAGGAAGCGCTCGAACCTGCGCTGAGCCGCATCACCATGATGCACGCTGGCATTCACGCCGTGACGATGGGTGCGCTCGCGGCGGACAGTGCGGATCACAAGACGCTCGTCGCGACACTCAAGTCGCCGATGGGCGCGGGCGTGTACACGGTCTCGTGGCAGGCGGCGGGTGCTGACGGGCACCCGATGCGTGGCACCTACAGCTTCACCGTCGACGCACCACCGACGAAATAGGCGGGCATCGTGTTTACCAGCCTCCCTCAGTGCGTGTCGATGACTCTTCGGCGCACGTTGACGACGCGAACGACTTCACTGCTCGTGCGCATCGCGGGTGCTGCCGTCACGCTCGCTCCAGCGACGGCGCACGCACAGCTCGACTACTACAACACCGACGCCGGCCGGCCGCTGCGGATCGAGGATGCGTACACGATCGAGCATCGCGGAATCGAGTTCCAGGCCGCACCGCTCCGCGTCGAGCGCTCGCGCACTGGTGCCTACGCGTGGGGCGTGGAGCCGCGACTCGAATTTGGCGTGTTCCCGCGGACGCATATCGACATCGGTGTCCCATTCATCGTGTCGGACGTCGGGGGTGGCGGACGGACGATCGCCAGCGCAGCCGGTATCGATCTGGCGGTGCTGCACAATCTCAACATCGAGACGTCGATCCCCGCACTCGCGGTTGGCCTCGACGTCTTTTTGCCGGCTGGCGCATTCGGCCCGCCGCGCACGTATGTCTCGGCGCTCGGCGTCGTCACGCGCAGTTTTCCGTCGCTCGGTGCGGTGCGAGTACACGCCAATGCGCAGTACACGTTCGGCGAGCGCCTCGCGTCGGGCAGCACTGCTGGCACCGGTACTGCGATCGCCGGGCCACAGGCGCAGGAAGTGTCGCGCTGGCTGGCTGGCGCCGCGATCGATCGCACCTTTCCGTTGCGATCCACACTCGTCTCGGCCGAGGTGTACGCGCGACGACCGCTCGAGGCAGGACGCGCGATCGAGCTGAGTGCCGGCGCCGGCGTGCGACATCAGCTCACACCACGCTGGGCGCTCGATGGTGGTCTCGGGCGACGGCTCACGGGTGACGAGCGCGCATGGTATGCGACCGGTGGGTTGGCCATTGCCTTCGGTCTGCACCCTTTCCGGAAACCCGGCAGATGAGCGCATCGGACTGCGTGCACGCAACCGGCTGTCATCCATCTCACGTACCAGTGCGTTGTCGTCGGAGGCTGGACATGCGGAGACCTCGCGCCATCGTCACACTGCTGGCACTCATGCTCGCGTCAGGTCTCGCGTTTCCACGCGCGGCGCACGCGCAGTGGTCGACAGGCTACGAGACGTTCTATCGGGATGCGCCATACAACTGGACATTTCTACATCGGTATCCAGCGGCGGCGCGCATGTTCAACGCGTTCGACTTCGGCCACG
>JANLPZ010000049.1:0-24459 GCA_031367535.1 Gemmatimonadaceae bacterium | reverse complement strand
GCCCACGGCAGCGCGGTCTGGACTTCGTCGCGCGGCAGTTGGTCGTACCACTCGTCGACGTAGGTGGCGAAGGCGTACGGGATCCAGTCCTCGCCCCCATGTCGTGTCGCGAACCGGACGATGGCGACCATGAGCCGGTCGCGTTTACCGGCAATGATTTCGGAGGGGGTGAGCGCGACGGTTTTCGCGGCCGCGAGGGTGACCGGATCGCCGTGGCACTTCTTGTATTTTCGTCCACTGCCGCACGGGCAGGGGTCATTGCGGCCGGGGGGCATTGGCGCCTGTGTGGAAGCGGTACAGCGTGCGTCGGAATGGTGACGCGGATTCGCTTTGGGGACCGTATGTTTGCGCGGTCAAAGCGTCAAGCAGCTTGCATGTCGTGAGGAGAACTCGGTCCGTGAAATCGACGGACGATTGCATCGCGCCCCAGTTGTGTCCGTACGTCGGCAGTCAGCTGACCAGCTCGCGCAGCGTGTCTGCGGTGAGCGTCATCCCCGCATCCAGTAGCGTCAGCGCGCCGTCGGGGTGCAGGACGGCCGCCTCAACCCATGGCCCATCATCGACCTCCTCGCGTGACATATTCGCATCTGCGAGCGCATCGGCTCGCATCTCCGCAGCATCGACGCGCTCAGCCTCGGCCTCCGCGCGCGTGTCATATATCACAGGCTGGTTGTCGCCGTCCCGCTCAGCTGGGATCACGCCCTGGCACAATGTCTGTTGCGCGAGAATGAAGCCGTAGTGGACGGCGCGTCGCGCAGGGGCGAACACTGTCGTCGTCATTGGGAGATTTTGGCGGACCGTGTAAGTACGGCGTACAATTGCGCCATGGAACGTGACCGGGGCAAGGCACCTTTCCCCCCGGACCCGTCGGCAAAACGTCGTTCGCGGGAGTTCTGAGAGCAGGGTGCGCGAGGATCGGAGCGTCGACAGAGTTCGGGAATCTTCGTCACGATTACGAACCTGTCTCCTCGAAGACGCAATTCCGGACGCGAGAGTCGCCTTTGCGGCGCGAATATCGTGTACGCCAAGTGGGTCGCGGCGAATACGCGGCGCGCGAGGTTTCTGTTTGGAGAGGCGGACGAGAGTGTTCGGAGAGCCCTTCGGAAGCAATCACGGGAGTCCGCGACGAGCAGCGCGCGGGCTCGAGATCGACATGTTGAAGTGTGTCGATGCCATGCCTGAATTCGCGTACTTCGATGCCTCCCCTCCAGGCAACGTCCGTTCGATGCCCAGCCGCTGAGGGTCACGCCGACATCTACCGCAGAGCCGCCGACCCTGGCCAAACTGTGAGGTGGGTTTCTTCCTTGCGATATGCTTCATGCCCCAAACCGTCTCGATCATTCGCTCTTGCGCTATAGAGGGCGAGTATCGCGGAGAAAAGCGTCCCCTCGTGGGGTCACGGTATGCCACGGAGTGCGTAACCGGCGCCGCATGAGACCATCGCGACTCCTGGGCGCGTCTCAAAGCGCGTACTGCCCTTCAGCTGCATGACCAAGATCGTGCTGACTGCCAAGGTCGCGCCGTCATCTGACGCTCTACCAGAGGAACGCTACCAATTTCCAGAAATGTACCTGCGGCAAGTCGAGCAGGCGGCCGGCGACTGGGCTGTGTACTACGAACCACGGCGCTCGACAATTGCGGACAGTAGTCGCGGTGGTCGTCAGGTTTACATCGCGGTGGCACGAATTACGAACATCGTCGAAGACATAAACGCTTCGAACCTGTAGTACGCTCTCATTGCGGACTATCTCGAGTTCGATCATCCGCTCCCGTTTCGCCAGAACGGTATGTACTTCGAGTCAGCGTTGCAGCGCGACGATGGCAAGACAAACAAGGGTGCGTTCGGTCGATCGGTGCGAGCTATTCCTGACGCCGAGTTTGAGCAGATCCTGCAACTGGGTTTCGCAGGCGCACTGGTCGACGGTGCGTTCGCAGTGCCGCCGCTGTTGGTTCCGGATCGTGTTGCGTCGCGACTCGTTACCGCTGATGCCGTCCGGGACGCCCGGCCGGTAGTGGAGCGACTTGTGGCGCGGCCATTCCGCGATATGGCCTTTCGGTCTTCAGTACGAGTTGCATATGACAAGCGGTGCGCGATCACCGGCCTGAAACTGATCAACGGAGGTGGTCGGCCTGAGGTTCAGGCGGCACACATTAGACCTATCGCGCACGGTGGATCAGATTCCGTTCGCAATGGAATTGCCCTTTCGGGAACGGTGCATTGGATGTTTGATCGCGGATTACTCTCGATCACCGATGACTTCGAGATCCTCGTTGCGTCAAAGAAGGTGCCGGATGACGCATCAAGGCTCATTCGTGAAGATCGGCGATTGCTCGTACCTGCGAGAGCAGATTTGCATCCGTTGCGAGACGCGTTGCGCTATCATCGCGAGCAAATCTTCAAAGGCTTGGGCCGTCGCCGAAACGTTCAGCATGTCTACTTTTGGGCGCCACCGGCCGACTCTCGGACCCCGAGTCGTAACGTGAGCAAGCGTGGTCCGCTCGTCTTGATGTCCGCTGATTCGCGAACACAATTCTAACGCGCAGGACTACAGCGCCACCCGCATTGCAGCAACACTCTCATTCACAATCTGCTGCAACGCATCGAGCCCCTGCGTTTCGCGGGTCATCCGATCGTTCCACACGAGCACCCCGCCACGAATCAGCCGTGCATAGTGCTGCTCGACGAGATCCCGTGCGCGACTCGCAACGACGTAATCGCTCCAGCCTTCCTGCGCGCGTCGCGCCATCGCGATGACGTGTGCCAGAAATACGAAGACGTCGGACCAGTTCTGCCAGCGCGGGATCTCCGATGATGAGGTGGCGTTCGCGCCCGTGCCAGAACTGAGCAGTTGGGCCCACGACTGCGTATGCATGCCATACGTCGTCGTCGGACTGTAGTCATCGCGCACGACAAACCCGGCGTCGACCAGCTCGTCCGCCGCGATCCGCGTGTTTCGATCGGTGTAGCCGAGTGCATTCGAGAGGTCGGCTGTTGTCGCCCGATCAGCGCGCTGGCCGAGCAGATAGCAGAGGAGATCGGATTTCAGTCCGATGCCGAGCGCACTGCGCAGTCGCAACTGCAGCATGGGTGGATTGAGCAGTCGGAGCGGCCCGAGATCTTTCCGGCGCGGTATGTCAGCGGCACTCGCCACCGAAGCGAGCTTCCCCAGTTTCGACCAGCTCGGGTGTTTCGCCCACGATGCAAACTCATGAATCATCGGCTGCACTTCGTCCGGGAAGCGCGACCCGATCTGCTGCATACGGTGCACGCTGAGCAGCTTTGCGTGATTTCGCGCGAGTGCCGCAAGCAGGTCACGCATCCGGCGTTCGTCCCCCTGCAGCCACATCGAGACCAACACCAGAGCTTCCGCGTCGACGATAGAGGACACGGGGCGCGTGTCGACAGACGCCGCTGAATGCGTCAGGCAGCCCCATTGCGCCCAGGCCACGTCGATCGCAGCCCGCGTCGCGATGTCGCGGATGTTATCGAGCGTGGCGCGTGACATGGTCGGCGGTCTCCTCGACAACGCGCGGAAAGTCTGCGCCAGCGTCCTGTGTCAGAATCACACCGCGATCGACTGCCGCAAAAAATTTGAGTGTGATCTGTGTCCGTCGCCCGACGAGTCCGATGGCGAGGCCGCTGTAGGTCTCCCATGCGACATCCGTGAGGATATCTGGCGGCAGACCTGTCTTCCATTGCAAAGCGACTTCGTGGTTCATCCAGTTGGCCGGCAGCTGGAGGTCGCGTGCAACGCGACCAATCGCTCGCTGGAGCGCATCGGGAAATGGGTCGGCATTCAGCAGTCGCGACGTACCGTCTGACTGCGTTTCGAGGCGTGCGATCACGTCAACGTCTGTCGTGGCGCGCTCGATCATGCCGCGCAGGTTTAATCCCGCACCGCCAACGACGAGAATCGACGCACCAATGCCGTCAGCACTCAACAGCTCGCCCAACGCTCGCAAGGCGGTTCGCATACGGTTGGGATCGACAAACATCTCCTTGGCCGTCGTCGAGGTGCGGTCAGACTGAGAGATGTAGTATAATAATTGGCCGGACGTCCGTCAAGAATTGTCAGAAATAGGAGCGATAATTATTGCGTCGAGAGTGACTTGCAAGTCGCCCAATACGTAAGTGCATGTGGTTTAACGCATTATGACTGGCGACTCCGGTGCGGGAGTGCGAAGAATCTGACGTGATTTGTTGAGCTCGCTACCGGAAATTCGGCCTTCGTCCAAGCGCCGAACGGCACGCGTGTCCATCCACCCAGGCGCGTCGCACAGGTGGCATCGTGTCTGAACGTGTCAGGCGCCGCCGTCGATTTCGAAAACGCCCCCACGCCGTCCGACGGCGAGCGCCCCGACGTTCGAAAGCCTGAGCAGCGACGCGGCGTTGATCGTCAATGGGACCAATACATTACTTAAATGACACGCACGTGATTCAAGTGTACGGATCGATCTCACCAGTGCGCCCGAATCCCCCACCTCCATCGACACCACCCTTCCCTCCGTATCAAACACCGGCAAACACCCCCCACCATCCGACGACACCGTCACCCGATCCAGCGGCGCCCCCGACTCCCAATAAATCTCCAGCGCATCCGCCGCCGAATACGCGTCCTCCCCCTCCGCCACCGGGAAATCCGTGATGTCGATGTAGCAGCCGAATTCCTTCACCAGCGCAATCGTCTCGTGAAACAGCGCCTTCCGCCGATTCACATGCGTCGGATTGAACACGCGCGCTGGAATCTCCGACACCGTCAGCGCTTCCCGAATCAGCTCCAGCCCGCGCGGCCCATCGCCGACATGCAGATGCAGGATCCCCGCCTTGCCGGTCATCAACCCGGCCACGTGCGCATCCGCCGCGATCCGCAGCAACTCCTGTAACGTCGGCTGCGACGAGCGATGATCCGATATCGCCACCTCGCCCACACCGATGATGCAATCGATGTTCACGATATCGCTGCGCACCGAGCCGGTGAGTGTCGTCAGCGGCAGATGATATCCGCCCGTGTGGCAGTACGCGTTGATCCCCTGAGCGCGTAGCGCCCGCGCCGCCGCAACCAGCTCCGCCGTCGATCGTGTCACATCATCCGTCCCCAGCACACCCACCACCGTCGTCACACCGGCCTTCCGGTACGATTCGGCCGTCGGCGCCGGGACCTTCGATGCCGGCCCCGCCTCGCCACCACCACCGGTGATGTGGCAATGCCCGTCAATCAGCCCCGGAATCACCCGCCGCCCTTCGAGATCGATCTCCTCCACACCCAGATACTTCGGAAACGACGGCCGCTCGTTCCCGATATAGAGAATCGTCCCGCCACCAATCAGAATGTGCTGGTGCCCCAGATGCTCCGGCGCATACACATCGCCATTCAGCAACAGCGTCATCGCGCTCGTCGTCGTCATGCGCCCAAGCCTAACAACCGCGCGGACGCTCCGCCCATCGCGCTGAACTGCAAGGGACGGATAGGGCGGGGAGGCCGGAGAGTGCGTCGCACACGGAGTTCCTCTCTACGCGAACTTTCCTGAACTGCAATTGGGAGAGAGGTCGCCGAGCGCACGGAGCGTGTGGATTGCAACGTTCGGCGCAGCGCGGAACATCGCTGACTTTTGTTGGAACTGCTGTTCCCAAAAATCCTTTGGCGCGCGGTAGGCAGACCGCTGCGCAGCGCACCCTCCGTGCGCTCAGTGCGCTCCCCATCCAAAGTAGTTGACGCTAGTGCGCAAATCGAGAAATCTCGAGTCGGACGCACTCCCCGCCCTCCCCGAGCTATCCCCCCCAAAGTCGGCGATGCCCCGACCCGCACCGACCGATGCAAGGGACTCCCTCGGTGCCCTCCGTTAACTCCGCCCCCAATAGAAGAAGCCTCGCAGGAACCGAGACTGACCATTACGGCCCGTCCCCTCTAGCTTGCCCGTATGCCCTCTACGCCCCGCAAAGGCTGGCTCATCCCCATCGGTGGCAAGCTCACCGACGCCAATATCCTCGCACGGTTCATTGAACTCTGCGGACGGCGCGATCCGGTCATCGCCATCATCCCGACCGCCTCGGAAGAGTCGGACATGGGCGCGTGGTACGAGAAGCAGTTCGCGAAACACGGCGTCCGCTACGCCCGCGCCCTCAACTTCCAGCGCCGCTCCGATTGCGATGATCGCGACTGGACCTCGCAGCTCGAGGACGCCGATGGCGTGTTCATCACCGGCGGCAACCAGCTGCGTCTCACCACCATCCTGGGTGGCACACCCGCCGCAAAGATCCTGCACGACCGTTTCTACGCCGGCATGCCCGTCGCCGGAACCAGTGCGGGTGCCGCCGTGATGTCCGCACACATGATCGCTGGCGGCGATGAAGGCCCCACGCCGCGTGCCGGCATGGTGACCATGGCGCCGGGCTTCGGACTCACGCGCGACATCATCATCGATCAGCATTTCCGCCAGCGCGATCGACTCGGCCGACTGCTCACCGCGCTCTCGTACAATCCGGCGCTGCTCGGCCTTGGTGTCGATGAAGACACCGCCGCGTTCATCAGTCCGGACGACGAGATCGATGTGATGGGCACCAGTGCGGTCACCGTGATCGACACGAGTGATGTCGAGTTCTCGTCCATGCACGCCGCCGAGCCGCACGACACCATCACGCTGATCGGTATTCGCATGCATCAGCTCGCGGAAGGCGCCGGTTTCAATCTCCGCACCCGCAAAGCCCACGGCCGCAACGTCGTCACACTCCAGCACTCCGGCCCGATTACGTGAAGATTCTCGATCGCAACGTCTACGTCGGCCCGAGCCACTACGCCCACTTTCCGGTCATCCGACTCGAAGTGGATCTCGGTGAGCTCGAAGCCTGGCCCACGATGCGATTGGGACGCGGTTTCACCGACACACTCGTCGAACGACTGCCCGGCCTTTCCGAACATGGCTGCAGTTACGGCGTGCCCGGTGGATTCATTCGACGTATGACCGAAGACGAAGGTACGTGGCTCGGTCACGTCTTCGAACATGTCGTACTCGAAGTACAGAACACCGCCGGCATCGCCGTCACCTTCGGCAAGACGCGCTCGGCCGGTCGTGATGGTGTGTACGACGTGGCGTTCGAATACGAACAGGACGACGTCGGCATCGAAGCCGCTGATCTCGCGCTCGACCTGCTGCATTCGCTGCTGCCCGCCGAGCTGCAACCCGAGGATTTCGATCGCAGCTTCGACTGGGAATCACGTCGCGATGGTTTCATTCGCTACGCACAGCGCCGCGCACTCGGACCCAGCACCGCGAGTATCGTGCATGCGGCCGAGAAGCGTGGCATTCCGTGGATCCGCCTCAACGAACAGTCGCTGATCCAGCTTGGGTACGGTTGTCATCAGCAGCGCATCCAGGCCACGATCACCGGTCGCACGTCGCACATCGCCGTCGAGCTCGCGAGCGACAAGGAAGAGACGAACAAGATCCTCGCGAACTTGGGGCTTCCCGTGCCGAAGCAGCGCCTCGTCCAGAGCGCCGATCGCGCGGTCCGCGAGGCGGAGCGGATTGGATTTCCGGTCGTGCTCAAGCCGTACAACGGCAATCACGGTCGTGGCGTCTCGATCAACCTGAGTGACAAGGCCGAAATCCGCGCCGCGTTCGACCTCGCCGCCGAACATTCGCGCAGCGTGATCGTCGAAACGTTCATCACCGGCCATGACCATCGCATGGTCGTGATCAATGGTGAACTCGTCGCCGTCAGCAAGCGTGAGCCGGGACATGTTGTGGGCGACGGTGAGCACACGATCGAACAACTGATCGCGATCGTGAATTCCGACCCGCGCCGCGGCATCGGGCACGAGAAGGTGCTCACGCGCATCGAGCTGGATACACAGGCGACCGGCCTGCTCGAGAAACTCGGCTACACCGCAGCGACCGTGCCGCCGAAAGGCGAAGTCGTGTATCTGCGCCTCACCGCCAACTTGAGTACCGGCGGCACCGCGCGCGACATGACGGATCTCGTGCATCCTGATAACGCCGAGATGGCGGTGCGTGCGGTGAAGGCGATCGGGCTCGATATCGGTGGCGTCGATTTCCTCACACCGGATATCACGCAGAGTTACAAGGACATCGGCGGCGCAATCTGCGAGATCAATGCGGCGCCCGGTTTCCGCATGCACATGGCGCCCAGTGATGGTCGCCCGCGCGATGTGGCGGGCAAGACGATCGACATGTTGTTTCCGGCCGGTTCGCCGGTCACGATTCCGATCGCGGCGATCACCGGCACCAACGGCAAGACGACCACGTCGCGCATGCTCGCGCACATCCACAAGCTGGCCGGCAAACGTGTCGGCCTCACGACCACGGATGGTGTGTACGTCGATGGTCAACGCACCGTGGTTGGTGACATGACCGGTCCGACGGCCGCGCGCATCGTGCTCAGCGATCCGAATGTCGAAGTCGCTGTTCTCGAAACTGCGCGCGGTGGATTGCTGCGCGCCGGCATGGCGACGCGTCACGTCGATGTCGGTGCGGTGATCAATGTGCGCGCCGATCATCTTGGGCAGAAAGGCATCGACACGCTCGAGCAGCTGGCTGAGATCAAGCGCACAGTGGTCGAGATCGCGCGGGATACGGCGGTGCTCAACGCGGACGATCCGCTCACGCTGCGGATGGCGGCGTACACGGAAGCGAAGCATGTGTGTTATGTGACGCTCAATCCGGATCACGAACTCGTGCGCGAGCATATCCGCGCCGGCGGTCGTGCGATCGCGCTGGAGAATGGCATCAACGGCTCCATGATCACGATCTACGATCACGGCGCGCACATTCCGCTGCTCTGGACGCACCTGATTCCCGCCACCATCGAGGGCAAGGCGCTGCACAATGTGCAGAACGCGATGTTTGCCGCGGCGATGGCGTTTGCGATGGGTGTGCGTCTCGAGGATATCCGTCACGGCCTGCGCACCTTCGACACCAGCTTCTTCCAGGCGCCAGGCCGATTGAATGTGTACGACCAGCACGCGTTCAAGGTGTTGTTCGACTACGGCCACAACGCTGATGCGGTGGAGCAGCTCTGTCAGCTCGCGAATCGTCTCGATGTGAAAGGTCGTCGCATCTGCGTGTTGTCGGCACCGGGTGACCGTCGTGATCAGGACATCATCGCGATTGCCGATGTCGCCGCCGACGCCGCGTTCGATCTGTATATCTGCCGGCGTGATGACAGTCGGCGTGGGCGAGGTGACGAGGAAGTGCCGCAGATGTTGCACGACGCGCTCCGGGCACACGGCATCATCAGCGATCGCATCGAGATCATCGTCGATGAACAGGAAGCGATCAACGCCGCGCTCACCAAAGCGCAGCCCGGCGATCTTGTCCTGATCTTTGCCGATGCCTTGGCACGCGGCTGGAAGCAGATCACCACGTTCAAGTCCGACGCTGATCGTGCACCGCTGGTGTCGACCAAGAAGCAGGTGCCGCAGACGATCGCACCCGAAGCCAAGGAACTGGCCGACGACATTGTTCCGCCGCCGGCACCCCAACAAGAAGCTGTTGTACGTCTCCGCGATTCCGCGCCTCCGCGCGAACACTTGGCGGTTTCGAACGGCACCGAATCCGAAAGTCTCGGTTCAACGATCGTGCGTGATGATCGCGGTGTCTTCCTGGCGCGCGAAGCGAACGACTGACCGTGCACGAGTAGCGCAGCAGCATGTCGCGGCCTCCGCGCGAACCAGACCTCGAGTCGGGTTTCCCATCACCGACCATCGTGGATTCGCGCCGCCTGATGGGCCCCAACCTGCTGCACGCAGGACTGGGCGCAGTGCTCGATGTCGTACTCGATGACACCATTCCCGATCACAACGCTCGCCTGCTGACGGCATGGCATGAGCGCGTCTCGTTTCTGGCCGACAGCCTCGCGTGGCCGAACGCCGAGACGACGCAGCGTGTGTATGCCGGTGGCGCAAGCCTGTTCGTGCAGGCGCCGATCGATCAGCTGATGACAGCGACGGAGGTCTGTGAGTCGGCGTGGGCGTTTGCCGAAGCGTTCGTTGCGGGGGTAGCGCATTCCGATGCGTCTGTTGCATCGCTAACTGCGTTGGCTCGCGCAGAGGCACAGAGCGCCTTGCGCGAGATATGGGATGAAGCGGTGCGGCTTGGGTTGAATGTCACGTTCGATGATGTGACGGTCGCTGTTGGTACTGGTGCAGGGTCGCAGTGCTGGCCGCGCAATGCGTTGCCTGTTGTTGGTACCATCGACTGGCTTGCGCTGCGTGACATTCCGATCGTGCTGGTCACGGGATCCAACGGCAAGACAACGGTGGTGCGAATGGTCGCTGCGATGGCGCGTGCCGCCGGCCACACCGTCGGCTACACCTGCACCGATGGTGTGTGGATCGGCGGCACACAAGTCGAAAGCGGCGACTACTCCGGCCCCGCTGGCGCGCGACGCGTGCTGCAGGACACCAGTGTCACGCTCGCTGTCCTTGAAACCGCGCGCGGCGGCATCCTGCGCCGCGGCCTCGCCATGCAACACGCATCCGTCGCGGCCATCATCACGCTCTCAGCCGACCACTTCGGTGACTACGGCATCACCGACCTCGCGTCCCTCGCCGCCGCCAAACTCGTCGTCGCTCACGCTGTCGCTGACACCGGTTCGCTGGTGTACAACGGGGCCATTCCTGAGCTCTCATCTGCCCTTGTTACGTATCGCGGCCGCGCAGTGTCGGTTGGCATAGCGTCATCCAACAGTTTTCGCGCGGGGACGCGGGGACGCGGGGAAGAGCATGATGGAGTGGAAGAGCAACAGCACATTCATCCATCGCCACGCGCGCAGGATACGTCCGACTCCGAGCTGAACGCCCCGCGCCCCCGCGCCCCCGCGCGAACACTGTTCAGCGCCGATCTGCAAATGACCCCCGCAGAGCTCGCAGAAATTCCGGCGACGCTCAACGGAACTGCACTGCACAACATGCTCAACGCCACGATGGCGCTGACCATCGCGAATGAACTCCAACTCGGCCCCAACGCGCTGGAAGCACTGAAGCGATTCGGCGCCGACCCGCGTGACAACATGGGTCGCCTGATGGTCCAGCAGGTCGGTGATGTCACCGTTGTCATCGACTACGCCCACAACCCGCAGAGCGTCGCCGCGCTCATCGCCGCCACGCGCGCATTGCCCGCCACGCGGCGCGCCATCACACTCGGCACCGGCGGCGACCGCGATGATGTCGCGCTCCACGACATCGCGCGTGCCGCGTTCGACTCCGGTGTGATCGATTTCTACATCGCCAAGGAGATGCCGAAGTTCCTCCGCGGTCGCGCCCCAGGCTCGATCAGCGGTGTTCTGCTCGCCGCGCTCACGGAGTTCGGTGTCCCGGATTCCAAAATGATCAGCGCACCCAACGACATCGACGCCGTCCGCTCAGCGCTGCAATGGGCACACTCCGGCGACCTGCTCCTCCTCGCCGTGCACGACACGCGCGATGCTGTGCTCGCTTTCCTTGCGAATCTCGCACAAAGCGGCTGGCACACCGGCTCTGAGTTGCCGCAATCGTGAAAGAACATCGCGCAGATGAGTCACATCATTCACAATTCATCCAGCCACACCATTCACGACCGCCCGATCCTCTGTTGCTCCGCTGCTCTGCGTGAGCCATGCGGTTTCGAACACGCGCAGAAGCTGCACATCTCGGCACCGAAAGTTGCCGCCGTACTGTATGCTGGAGCACGCCTCGCCGGACCGTGTGAGCGCAGGTAGCTTCGTGCCATGAAAAACGTGATTCTGACACAACTGAAGGAACTGCCGTTCGTGGCAGGGCTTCCCGATGCGCAGCTGTGGCGCCTGGCCCAGTCACTCGAGCCGCATTCGTTCGCCACCGACGACGTCTTCTTCAACGAAGGTGACGAACGCGCCATGTTCGCCCTCGTCGTCACCGGCGGCGTCGCGATCGAAAAGACGTCCGGCGGACGTACCACGCGACTCGTCACGATGGGCCCCGGTGAGGCCATCGGTGAAGGCATCCTGCTCGACGACACGCGGCACGGCACGACAGCACGCGCTGTCATCGCCGGCGAACTGCTGATCCTGCGCAAGGAGAAGCTTGCCGAAGTCGTGAAGGACAACCCACATCTTTACGCCGGCCTCGTCGGACGCGCCGCACGCGCCATTGCCGGACGTCTGCGCATCGCCGATGCCACGCTCGTTGGTCGCGGTCGGACGCTCGGCTTCGGGAACCGGCGCATGCGCGTCGAGCACGATCTGCTCGGTGAGCGCGAGGTGCCGGACGAGGCGCTCTACGGTGTGCAGACGTTGCGCGCGGCCGAGAATTTTCCGATCACTGGTGTGCCGCTGCGGGAATTCCCGGAGCTCATTCTGGCGTTGGCCGCAGTGAAAATCGCGGCCGCGAAGGCGAACCATGAACTCGGCCTGCTCCCCGACAACATCGCCGATGCGATCGTGCGGGCGGGTGAAGAAATCCGCGCCGGTCGTCACCACGAACATTTCATCGTGGACATGATCCAGGGTGGTGCCGGGACAAGCACCAACATGAACGCGAACGAAGTGATCGCGAACCGCGCGCTCGAGATTCTCGGCCGCTCACGTGGCACCTACGATGTGGTGCATCCGAACGAACATGTGAATCGCAGTCAGAGCACGAACGATGTCTATCCGACGTCGATTCGCATCGCGCTGCACACCGCGCTCGATGTGCTGCGCTCGACGCTCACCGATCTGTGTGGTGCGATGGACGTGAAGGCCGCTGAATTTGCGGACCTCATCAAGATGGGTCGCACGCAGCTGCAGGACGCCGTGCCGATGACACTCGGCCGCGAGTTCAAGGCCTGGGCGCACACGCTCATGGAAGACGTCGATCGGCTCGGTGAAGCACAGGCGCTGATGCGTGAGATGAACATGGGTGCCACCGCGATCGGCACCGGTATCACCGCGTCGGAAGAGTTCACGGTGTCGGTGCGCCAGCATCTGTCGGATGTGACGGGACTGGTGATGATCACCGCGCCTGACCTGATCGAAGCGACCAGCGACACCGGCGCCTTTGTGCAGTTGAGTGGTGTGCTCAAGCGCACCGCGACCAAACTCTCGAAGATCTGCAATGATCTTCGTCTGCTGAGTTCAGGACCTCGCGCCGGCTTCGGTGAGATCAACCTGCCGGCCATGCAACCGGGCAGCAGCATCATGCCGGGCAAGGTGAATCCCGTCATTCCGGAAGTCGTCAATCAGGTGTGCTTCAACATCATCGGCGGTGATGTCACCGTCACGATGGCCGCCGAAGCCGGTCAGCTCCAGCTCAACGTCTTCGAGCCGATCATCGCCTACAAACTGCTCGGCGGCATTCACGAGCTGACGCACGCGATCGAAGTGCTCAAGGACAAGTGCATCGTCGGCATCACAGCCAATGCCGATCGCATGCGATACTACGTCGAACATTCGATCGGTGTCGTGACCGCACTGCTCCCCGTGATCGGCTACGAGAAGGCAACCGGTGTGGCCAAGGAAGCGCTGGCGACGGGTCGAGGGGTGACCGAGATCGTGCTGGAGCGCGGCTGGCTGACGCGGGAGCAGCTGGACGACGTGCTGCGGCCGGAGGCGATGGCGGGGCGGTAGGACCCGCCTCCCCGCCGTCAGCGCCTGAGCACCGTCGCCAGTATCGCCGCGCCGCGCGGGTTGTTCCGCAACCGATCGTGCCGCTCCGACCCGACGTCGATCCGCCGGCTCCTTCGCCAGGCAGCGCGCGATCAATCGGCCAAGCGGTGCCGGCACGTACGACGCTGAATGGCTTGGGCGTTTCCGTCAGGTGCGCGGTCAGGACACGCTGCGTCAGCGTCGCGCTGCCCCCCATCGTGCGTGAGGCGGACAACGCCTTTGCAATGCCGAAATCCGTCACCACCGCCGTGCCGTGCGAGAGCAGCACGTTGTCCGGCGTGATATCGCGATGCACCACGCCGCGCGCCACATCGCGCAGGATGCCGATGCATTCGGCGATGCTCAGTGGCGGTGTGGTGCCGATCCGCGCGCGCAGCGATTCGCCCTGCACGAACGGCATCGTGAAATACGAAATGCCGTGGGCATCGCCAGCCGTCAACAAGGGGCGATGTTCGCCTGGCTCAACGATGCCGCAAGTTGGATGTCGCGGGTGAAGCGCTCGAAATTTACGCCGGCGGCGACATCGTCAGGCAGAACCTTGATCACGACTTCGCGATTGAGACCGACCTGGCGCGCAAGGAAGACGCGTGACATGCCACCGCCGCCCAGCTCACGCTCGATGGAGTACTCCGCCGCGAACGCTGCCGTGAGCCGGGAAACCCGGTCGCTCATGCGGGGATGGTCTGCACGTCGTACTGCCGAAGCATTGCATCAGCCGTCAGCACTGGCAAGTCTTCGAGTTGCGCCTGTGCCACGAGGAGTCGGTCGAAGGGATCGGCGTGGTGCGCCGGCAGGGTGGCGACGTGCAGCGTATGTCGGTGATAAATCGGCAGTGGCAAAACACCCGTGCTCGTCATCAGTCGCGCGACGTAGTCGGCCGGCGGCTCTGGCAATGAGAGCTTACCGAGCGAGTGCTTGATCGCGATCTCCCACGTGCTGACTGCCGAGAGAACCAGCTCCGTAGTCGTTGACGCGACCAGCGCGCGACTGCGTGTCGAGAGTCGCTCCGGTGCCGCCAACATCCAGAGCCAGACCTGGGTGTCGAGCAGCACTTTCACGCGTGCACTCAACGACCGAAGGACGCGAGAATATCGGGCGGCAGCGGCGCATCGAAGTCATCGGCAATGACGATGTGTCCGGCCTCAGTGCCCAGTGCTCGCTCCGTGGTCGGAGCCGTGACCCGCACCAGACGCGCGACAGGAACTCCGGCACGCGCGATGATCACATCGTCCCCGCGCTCCACCTGCTCGAGCAGCTTGGACAGCTGCGACTTGGCCTCGTGAATGTTGTAGGTGCGGGGCGTCGGCCGGATCATATCGAGACGTTAGCTAAGGACTCGGGCTAAGGCAAGCTCCTTGAAGCGCGTGCACCGGCCTGCTTCAGACCGCAAACAGATCCCGCTGTACCGGCGCCGTTCTCGGATCGCCGGCACGATCACGCCAGACGCCGTCACGCGCCGTCCGGCCACATGTGAACGCCGCGCCCTCGGTGTCGCGCAGCAGGTGGTCTTCCACATCGGCGGGCAGATAGCCGCCCGTCAGCGCCATGCGGACGACGATGGCAGAATCACACGCGACGTTGCTGCACGGATAGACGGTGCTCGCGACGGCCACCACGCTCCCCGGTGCCGCTACTGCTTCGCCGGCCTGCACGCGCCAGCCCCGCCGCACTTTGCGCATCGGTCCGAGGTAGGGCGCCGACCAGCACACCGGGCACCGCGGCGTTGGCGGTGTGGTCGGGGCGAAAGCTGCGGGTCGGCGGATCGGCGCGCGGTCGGACATGCCGACAAAATATCGCGCGCCGAGCCGCACGGGGATCTCACATCAGAAGTAGACGGCGCCGATCAGTCGTGCGAGCGTGGCGCCGAACGACGATCCGATCGGGTTGTTTCGCGTGACGCTCGCAGTTCCGATCGCGCCGAGTGACACGTGCGGATTGAAGAAGTACACGGCGCCCAATTCACCGTAAGCACCGTAGGAGGTGGGGTTTCCCGTCCTGTCTGCGATGAGCAATCCGCCGCCCACGACCGGACGCACGCCAAGCCCGGTTCGTGCGTATCGCCTCGCGCCAACCTGCAGCGACGCTATGGTGAAGCGGTCGCCTGAGACGACATCGCCGCTGCTGAAAGTCGACTTGTACGAAGTCAACGACGCGCCCGCGATCACGGCCCACTGCGGCGACAGGAACTTCACCAGCGACGCACTTTGACCGTCGCCCAAGGAGACTTCACCACCCCACGTGCCTTTCTCCGGCGCACCGCTGCGTGCCACTTTCTGCGCCGACAGTGTCACGGCAAGCGACATCGACATCACCACACCAACCGCGACCGCCTTCATCGAACGAAAAATCGCCGTCACCTTGCACCTCTGAGTCTGTGGAAATCAGAACGGTCGAGCCATTGAGTGTCATATCGCGTGTAATAGTTCCACTGCCGGTTGTGACAATTCGGCGCGCATACCAGCGTCAGGGACGCCGCGGCCCGGTGACGCCGCAATAGATTCCTTGCATGGCAAAGCCCACCGTCGACGGCCCCGGTCAGGCCAAGCTGCAGCAGCTCGCCACCGCAACCTTGCTCGCCCAGACCGTCCACGGGATGATCGAGCGGTATGCGATCGCCGTGCGCACCGGCCAACCCACCGCCGGCTTCCCGCAGCAGATCAAGCGCGCCGCGACGCCTCTGGTCAGTCTCCTCCGGAGCCAGTTCCAGCTCCTCGCCGATCTCTCCAGCGACCTGATCCTGATCGCGACCCGGGGCGGTGGCGCGGATGCGGCCAAGCTCCGGATGCTCCGCGAACGCGTCGGCCAGCTGAAATCCGGCATCGAACTGGCCGTGACCTCGACGCACAACAAACATGCCGTCCATGCTGACGCCGCGCCGCCAAACTCAACTGCCGGTAGCGGCGGGTAACCCGTCTTCCTTAGTTTTGCGGGACTGCGGTTCCGGTGCAGAGATTTGAGCGGTGCGTTGATTGCTGTAGCCGGGCAGAACTAACCGGTACGTCGGTCGCTTGACCTGGTAGGGGTCGCGGTTGTCGTGGATGAATGGTCGATATCTGTCTTCGTCACGCGCGCGTTCCCCACGTGTCGCGCCTGCTGTGCCGGAACTTTTGTTCCTGTTGTGCAGGTTTTTCTCGGGGCGTCTACCCTGGCGCCCTACGACCTTTCCCAAGACCTGGGCATGGCCAGCTTACCACGGTTCCGCCGCTTCCTCTCCGGCGCTCGCACCATTCGCGGTCTTGCACCGCTCGCGCTCACCGCGCTCTTGTTCGTCGGTGCTGCTGCCACGCTCAATGCGCAGCAATATCCGAACACGACCTTCAATTACACGACTGAACTCAATGAGGCGACGACCCATCTCTGGGACAGCCTGATTTTCTGGGGCACCATCGTGTTCGTGATCGTCGAAGTCGGCATCCTGTACATCATCTTCAAGTTCAAGGCGCGCCCGAACTCGCCGGACCCGAAGCATGTACATGGCAACACGACGCTCGAAATCGCCTGGACCGCGATTCCCGCCGTGATTCTCGCCGTCATCGCGGTGCCGACGGTGAAGACCATCTTCATGACGCAGGCCAAGGCACCGGCCAACGCGCTGCAGGTCGAAGTCATCGGCCATCAATGGTGGTGGGAATTCCGCTATCCGGAATACGGCATCACGACCGCCAATGAGCTGTACCTGCCGGTCAGTCGGCCGGTGAACTTCAAGCTCAACACCGTCGACGTGCTGCATTCGTTCTGGATCCCGCGCCTCGGTGGCAAGCGCGACCTGATCTCGAATCGCACGAACTATCTCTGGATGACACCGCGCGACTCGATGGCCATGAAGTCGCTCAACGGTTCGTGCAACGAGTATTGCGGCTCGAGTCACGCGAACATGAAGTTCCGCGTCTTCACGGTGACGCCGGAACAGTTCGCGAGCTGGGCTGCCCATCAGAAAGCGCCGGCGACCTTCGGCGTCGCGCCAGTGGTCGCACCCGTCGCTGCACCGGTCAATCCGGCGGCCGAGTCCACGACGAAGGCTGGTCAGGTCGGCGCAGCACTCGCGGATGCCGCGGTACCGGCACCGGTCGGCTTCGTGTTCCCGCGCGAAAAGCTCGACATCTCGAACATTCCGACCGCCACACCACCGTCGAGCATCCCATTCACGGCCGGTCTCACCGGTGATGCGACTCGCGGGCAGGCGATCTACTCGCGTTCATCCTGCATCGGCTGCCACAAGATCAGCGGCAATCCGATGAGCGCTGGTATCATCGGTCCAAACCTGACGCATGTTGGCTCGCGCTACACGATTGCCGGCGCGCTGTATGAAAACACCACCGAAAATCTCGTGCGCTGGATCAAGAACGCTCCTGCCATGAAGCCCGGCAGCCTGATGCCGGCCATCGGCACGGGCGAATGGCAGCCTGGAATCAAGGCGAAGGTCACGGTGGGCGGACTCAGCGATCAGCAGATCGCTGACGTCGCCGCTTATCTGCAAGCTCTCAAGTAACCCGCGCCAGGAGCACTCGCGACATGGCTACGACTGTTGCGCCGCCGACCTTCGCGCCGGCTGCCACTTCCGCCTCCTACTCCGGTGACAAGACCGGGGTCTGGAGCTGGATCACGACCACGGACCATAAGCGGATCGGCGTGCTGTATCTCTTCACGTCGCTCTTCTTCTTCATTTTCGGTGGACTCGAGGCGGCGGTCATTCGCGCGCAGCTCGCTGCCCCGAACCAGACCCTCGTCAGTGCGGAGCTCTACAACCAGCTCTTCACCATGCACGGCACCACGATGGTGTTCCTCGCCATCATGCCGCTGTCGGCGGCGTTCTTCAATTTCCTGATTCCGCTGCAGATCGGCGCGCGTGACGTGGCCTTCCCGCGCCTGAACGCCTTCAGTTACTGGGTCTATCTGCTCGGCGGCATCTTCATCACGCTGCCGATTTTCGCCGGCCTCGCACCGAACGGCGGCTGGTTCGGGTACGCGCCGATCACGACGATGGCGTACAACCCCGGCCTCAACATCGACTTCTGGGTGCTCGGCCTCCAGATCCTCGGTATCAGCTCACTCGCGGCGGGCTTCAACTTCATCACGACGATCATCAACCTGCGCGCACCGGGCATGCACCTGATGCGTATGCCGATGTTCACGTGGATGAGTTTTGTGGTGCAGTTCCTGATCGTGCTGGCGTTCCCGGTCATCACCGTCGCACTCGTGTTCCTGCAGTTCGATCGCTTCTTCGGCACGAACTTCTACACGCTGACGGCCGGCGCTGACCCGCTGCTCTGGCAGCATCTGTTCTGGATCTTCGGCCATCCCGAGGTCTACATCCTCGTGTTGCCGGCGTTCGGTCTGGTCAGCGAAGTATTGCCGACGTTCAGCCGCAAGCCGCTCTTCGGGTATGCCGTCATGGTGTACTCAGGCATCCTGATCGGCTTCCTCGGTTTCGGCGTGTGGGCCCATCACATGTTCAGCGTCGGCATGGGCCCGATCGCGGACACGGTGTTCAGTCTCACGACGATGCTGATCGCGATTCCGACCGGCGTGAAGATCTTCAACTGGATGAGCACGATGTGGGGCGGCAAGATCACGTTCACGACCGCCATGTGTTTCTCCGTCGGCCTCGTCGCGATGTTCACCATCGGTGGTCTGTCGGGCGTCACGCACGCATCGCCGCCGACGGACCTGCAGCAGACCGACACGTACTACGTCGTGGCGCACTTCCACTACGTGCTCTTCGGCGGCTCGATCATGGGCATCTTCGCCGGCATCTATCACTACTTCCCGAAGATGTTCGGGCGGTTGATGAACGAGACGCTCGGCAAGTGGCATTTCTGGATCAACATGATCGGCATGAACCTGACGTTCGGCCCGATGCATCTGTCAGGGTTGCTTGGCATGCCGCGCCGCATCTACACGTACGATGCGAATCAGGGCTGGGACCTCTTCAACATGATGAGCTCCATCGGCACCGCAATCATCATCGTCTCGACGCTGATCTTCCTTTACAACTTCTTCACGTCGCTCAAGAGTGGCCCGCGCGCCGGTCGCGATCCGTGGGGCGCCTCGACGCTCGAGTGGTCGATTCCGTCGCCGCCGCCGGAGTACAACTTCGCCGTGCTGCCGAACGTCACCAGCCGCTATCCGCTATGGGACGTGACCGATGGCCATGATCTCTCGCGCGAACATCACGAGGGTCATGAGAATCGTGATGACCGCGTGCCGACCGCGAAGGAACTCGGTATCCCGATGCCGATGAACACCTTCAAGCCAGTGATGGCAGCGATCGGGCTCGTCATCATGCTCGGCGGCATGACGCTCAAGCACGTCAACTTCTACGCCTTCTTCGCTGTGGTCAGCAGCGGTGGCATCACGCTCGTCGTCAGCCTGTACGCATGGCTGACGTCACCGCTCGAGGAGTCGCACTGAGATGAGTGCCAGCGCGCTGGAACCCACCGCAGGCGCACATGATGCGCACGCACATCACCACACGAGTACGGGGCTCGACAGCCGCAAGATCGCCATCTGGGCCTTCATCGGCTCCGAGTGCATGCTGTTCGTCTCGCTCATCTCGACGTACCTGATCTACAAGGGCAAGTCCCGCGTCGGTCCGTATCCGCACGAAGTGTGGACCGACCCGTCGACGGGCCACACGTTCAATGCCATCCTCAACATCCCGGTCACGAGCTTCTCGACGTTCGTGCTGCTGATGTCGTCGCTGGCAATGGTGCTGGCACACAACGCGGTCGTGAATCGTCGCGTCAAGCGCACCACGTTCATGGAACGGCTCGAAGGCAATTCGTTCTTCTGGCTCGTCGCGACCGCGATACTCGGCACGGTCTTCCTGATGTGCCAGGCCTACGAATTCACCAGCTTCGTGCACGAAGGGCTCGGCCTGACGACCAACCTGTTCAGCAGCAGCTTCTTCGTGCTGACGGGCTTCCACGGCGCACACGTCACGGCTGGTGTGCTCTGGCTCTGTACGCTTGCCGCGATCGACAAGAAGCGCGGGTTGCGCGAGGACGAAGGACTCGTCGTGGACATGTGCGCCTTGTACTGGCACTTCGTGGACGTGGTCTGGATCGCGATTTTCGTTCTTCTCTATCTCATCAAGTGAGTCGCGAGACCATGGCACACGACACGGCTGCGCACGACGACGCTCACGCACATCACCCGACCGCGAAGACTTACCTCTGGACGGCGCTCTTCCTGACGATCGTCACCATCGTCGAGATTTCCGCCTACTACATCAAGCCGTGGGAACAGTCCGCGATCTACGTGCCAAGCATGATCTTCATGTCGGCGGTGAAGTTCGGGGTGGTGTGTGCGGTGTACATGCATCTCAAGTACGACAACAAGCTGTTCCGCAATCTGTTCGTCGGTCCGCTCTCGATTGCCATCGTCACCTGCGTCGGTCTGCTGTTCCTGTTCGGCAAGGTCGCGATCCGCATGAGCAGCGGGCAGTAACGGCTGTGACGGACTAGCGTGATTCATCTCGCGCTCCTGCTGCATCCCGCGCAGACACTGGCGTGGAATGCCTGGACGATCCACCCGAGCACGGTCATTGGATTGACCGCCCTCGGGTGGCTCTATTTCCGGCGGGCGCGATCCGCCGAAGGGGTCGGGCCGTCCACCGCACAGCGTGTCGCGTTCACCAGTGGACTGCTGCTGCTGTTCATGATCCTGAACGGGCCGCTGCACGACCTGAGCGACTTCTACCTGTTCAGCGGCCACATGGTGCAGCACCTGATCATGGAGCTGATCGTGCCGCCGCTGCTGATCACCGGCACGCCGGGCTGGATGCTGCGTCCGGCGCTCACGTGGCCGGTGGTGCGCTGGCTCGCCCCGCGCATCACATCGGGCGCGATGGCCTTCGCGGTCTTCAACGTCACACTGTGCGCGTGGCACATCCCGGCGCTCTACAACCTCGCGCTGCTGCACCACAACGTGCACATCCTGCAGCACCTCACGTTTCTGGTGGCGAGTGTGCTGATGTGGTGGCCGTTCCTCAGCCCGTTGCCCGAGCTGCCCCGTCTCAGTTTTCCGGGGCAGATGCTCTACTGCTTCCTGATGACGATTCCGATGAGTGTGGTGGCCATCTACATCGCGATGGCCGACACGGTGCTGTATCCGCTCTACGCATCGAGCCCCCGGATCTGGGGCATCAGCCCCAAGGCGGATCAGCTCATCGGGGGCCTCATCATGTGGATTCCGGGCGGCCTCTTTTTCTACGGCGTGATGACAGTGGTTTTTTTCCGCTGGCAGAAGCAGGGCAATGGCGGCGATGGCGTGGCCGAAGCGCAGGGCTCGCGCGGCACATTTGCAGCGGCCGGAGACTGAACGATGGGCACCATCTCGCGTCCCGGGCTCACCCCCATTCGTCAGCGCACGCCTCCGCCCCGGCCATCGGCACCAGGCGGTTCGCGGGAACGGTTGCTCTCGCTCGATGTGTTCCGCGGCATGACCGTCGCCGGCATGCTGCTGGTGAACAATCCGGGCGACTGGAATCACATCTTCGAACCGCTCGAACATGCGAAGTGGAACGGGTGGACTCCGACCGATCTGATCTTCCCGTTCTTCCTCTTCATCGTTGGTGTCACGTCGTACCTCTCGCTGTCGCAACGGCGCGAACGCGGTGACAGCGAAGGCGCGATCGTACGACAGATCCTGCGCCGGGGCGCACTGATCTTCCTGTTTGGATTATTCCTCGCGTGGTTCCCCGGCTTCATGTGGGGCACCATCGACGGCATGGCGAATCCGACGTTTCTCGATCGCGTGGTGTATCGCATCGAGCACATTCGTATCATGGGCGTACTGCAACGCATCGCCGTTGCGTATGTGATTGGCGCGCTGATAACGCTGCGCGGCACATGGAAGCAGCACGCCTTCACGCTCGTCGGCATCCTGCTTGGCTACTGGGCGCTGATGACGCTTGTGACGGTGCCGGATCGCGGCGTGCCGGGCTGGCAGCTGCTCGATCAGCCCGACGCCGTGCTGAGTGCCTGGTTCGATCGACTGATCCTCGGTACCAACCACCTCTGGATTACCGCGAAGACCTGGGACCCCGAGGGACTGCTGAGCACGCTTCCCGCGGTCGGAACCATGATGCTGGGCCAGTTCGCCGGCCGATGGATCGGGCAACCGAAACCCATCTTCGAGCGACTGAATGGCATGTTCGCCTGCGGTGCGCTGCTGATGATGGTCGGGTTGATCTGGAATTGGACCTTTCCCATCAACAAAACGCTGTGGACCAGCAGCTATGTCGTCTTCACCGGCGGCATGGCGTTGGTCACGCTGGCAACGTGCATGTGGATCATCGATGTGCACGGCTGGAAACGATGGACGAAGTTCTTCGTCATTTACGGCACCAACCCGATGATCGCGTTCCTGGGCTCCGGCTTGATGGCGCGCATCACGGTCACGTTGTGGAAGGTCCAGACACCCACCGGCCCGAAATCGGCGTCGGCGATTGTGTATCAGGCCATCTTCGCGCCGATACCTGAACCGAGGGTGGCGTCGCTGGGGTATGCCGTGACATTCGTGCTGCTCTGGTTCGTGATATTGTGGGCGCTGTGGCGTAGAAAAATCTTCTTAAAGGTCTAGCGACGTGGCTTGCACCTCCCGTTTCGCGCCAGCTGTTCGCATGCTGGCGCTGTTGCTCATTGCGATCACTGTCGTTGAATCGGTCGATGCGCAGAAGCCGCGCCGGAAATCGACCACGCGGCACACCGTGAAGGCGACCGTACACACCAGCGCCAGCGCGCAGTCGCGCCGTGGCTCGGTCGCCGCGCACAATCGGGTCACCGCCACCAAACCGCGACGTCGCGCACGCCGCCCCGCCGCCCCGGCGCTCGCCGCGCTGGTGCCGGGCACCGCGTTTGGCGTCGATGGTCTGCGCGCCGATCTCGGTACACTCGCCGGCACGTCGATCCGCAGCGGATCGTGGGGCATGATGGTGGTGTCGCTCTCGCACGGCGACACACTCTTTGCAATCAACGCCGATGTGCCGCACCTGCCGGCGTCCACGCAGAAAGTGCTCACGTCTGCGCTGGCGCTCGACGCCCTCGGACCGGGCTATCGCTATCACACCGACGTGCTGCGTACCGGCACGATGAAGGATGGTGTGATCGATGGCGATCTGATTCTCCGCGGCGACGGCGATCCGTCCATGTCCGCCCGCTTCATCGGCGGCAAACCTGACGCGGCCATGGATTCGCTGGCGATGCGTGTGGTTCGCGCCGGCGTGCGCAGTGTCACCGGCCGCGTGATCGGCGATGCCAGCGCGTTCGAGGCGCGCAGTATTCCCGAGGGCTGGCACAAGCGCATTCTGCAGGACTCTTACGCCGGTCGCGTCTCGGCGCTGTCGCTGAACGAGAATCTGGTGTGGGTCACGATCCGTCCCACCACCCGCGGTGCGGCCGCCGACGTCGTGCTGGAACCGGCGACGACCGCCATCCCGGTTCGCTCAGCCGTGCGCACCGTTGCCGGTCGCGGCGCGAAACTGAAGTTCGCGCGCAACAGCAGCGGCATTTCCGTCACCGGCAGCATCGGGACGGATGTATTCCAGCGCTCGTACTCGTACATCGTTGAAGATCCGGCGTCTTTCACCACCGGCGCTTTCCTCGCAGCATTGCGGCGTAACGGCATCACGGTCACGAATGGTATGACGCTGGCAAAAACGCCCGTCACTGCCGCGTCGCTCGTGTCGTGGGAATCGGCGCCGCTCGAGACGCTCATCACGGTGATGAATCGCGAGTCGGTGAATGTGATCGCGGAGCACGTGTTCCGTGCCGCGTCGCGCGGGGCCGATCGCCACACCACCGGCGCCGCAACCACCGGCGACACCGCTCTCCGCG
>JANLPZ010000046.1:0-16436 GCA_031367535.1 Gemmatimonadaceae bacterium | reverse complement strand
CCGTTGTCGTCGCCATGTGTCATGACGAGTCCACCGATCATGCGCGTGCTCACGCCCCAGCTCGTGTTCCACGCGTGGGCGATGCCACCGTCCTCGGTCTGGTAGGTCAGATCGAAGACCTTCGAGAAGTTCTGGCCGAGGTTGTGCGATGTCCCGGCCTGCAGCGCGCGATTGTCCTGCATCATCGCTTCACAGGAGAACGTGCGCAGCGCACCGGCGAACCGCTCGCTGTCGGTCTTCTGACCGGTGATCACCGGCATCGCCATCCACTGTTCCATGAAGGTGCGATACACGCCCAGCATCTGGCGCGTTTCGATCTCCGCTTCATCGTGTGTGGCGTGTGCGGTGTGCCCTTCCTGCCAGAGGAATTCCGTCGTGCGCAGGAAGAGGCGCGTGCGCATCTCCCAACGGACGACGTTCGCCCACTGGTTGTAGAGGAACGGCAAGTCGCGGTAGCTCTGCAACCACTTCGCGAACATGTGGTAGATGATCGTTTCCGACGTCGGACGCACCACCAGCGGCTCCTCGAGCTTGGAGCCACCGCCGTGCGTCACGACGGCCAGTTCCGGCGCGAAGCCTTCCACGTGGCTCGCTTCCTTCTTCAGGAAACTTTCCGGAATGAACAGCGGGAAGTACGCATTGCGATGACCGGTCGCCTTGAACATCTGGTCGAGCGCCAGCTGCATGCGCTCCCAGATGCCGTAGCCGTCCGGCCGAATGACCATGCAGCCGCGCACCGGCGAGTAGTCCGCCAGTTCCGCCTTGAGCACGAGTTCATTGTACCACGCACTGAAGTCGTCGGCGCGCGTCGGAAGTTTCTTGTCGTCGCTCATGCTGCTCCGTCGATGCGATCACGCATCGGCTGTTGGAATTCGTACTCGTTCACTGCTGTCCGGCAAGCCAGACTGCCAACTCCACCGAAGTTTCCGTTCCGCTCGTGAGATCGCGAAGGGTGCCCTGCGCCGGCGTGTCGGCACGGAGAATCAACGCGTGTGCGGCACCCGCGCTCACGGCCGCCTTCAACTGCTTGCTCAGCTGCTGCGGGCGCAACGCATACTCCACGCGACGTCCCGCGCGCCGCAGCGCGCCGACGGTCGTACGCACGATGGACGCGTCGACATCCTCGGCAGCAGCCACCCAGAATTCCGGCGACGGTGGCGCCGACGGCAACAGCCCGCGATCGCGCAGCAGCTCACCGAGCACCACATCACCCCATCCGAATCCGGCCGCGGGCATGTCCACGCCACCGAGTGCCTTCAGCAAGTCGTCATACCGACCGCCGCCACAGATGGCGCGCAATTCGCCTTTCGCATCGAAGACTTCGAACACGATGCCCGTGTAGTACGCCAGGCCTCGCACGATCGTCAGATCGAGCCGGACCCACGGCGCCACCGCAGTACCGAGCAAGGAATCCGTCATCGCGAGCGTCTCCTGCATCGCCCTCAATCGCGCAGCGCCCTCACCGTCCGCGAGCAGCGTCGAAAGCGCCGACAGGCCGTGCGCATTCGTCGTCTCGATCAGCGCCAGCAGCTCCTCCACTTGTGCTGTCGTGCAGCCGGCGGCCACCAGTCTTTCGACCGACAGCTCGCGCGGTGTCCGATCCAGTTTGTCGAGCACGCCGTAGATCGCGGCAATGCGGTCGTCCGGATGGTGCAGCGCACGCAGCACCGCATTGAGCAGACGTCGGTCCGACAGGCGCACACGAACGTCATCACTGGTCAACCCGAACTCGCGCAGCATGTCGATCACGAGCGCCAGCACTTCCGCATCGGTCGATGCACCGCCGTCTCCGAAGATGTCAGCGTTCAGCTGGAAGTGCTCGCGCAGGCGCCCGCGCTGCGCACGCTCGTAGCGGAACAGCTGTGGAATCGAGTACCAGCGCACCGGTTTGCGCAGCGTATTCGCCTGCGCCGCGACCATCCGCGCCACCGTTGGCGTCATCTCCGGCCGAAGCGACACATCGCGGCCGCCCTTGTCGACAAAATTGTAGAGCTGATCGACGATCTCGGCGCCACTCTTCTTCGTGTACAACTCGAGTGGCTCGAGCGGCGGACCATCGTACTCCACAAAACCATACCGCGCGGCGACCCGGCGCCAGACCGCAAAAATGTGCGCGCGCTCGGCGAACGACGGCGGGTAGAAGTCGCGAAAACCGTTCAGTGGGCGGATCGATGCCATCATCCTAACTTACCCGTTCAGGGGATCGATCTCCAACCGCTGCATCGCATCCCCCACCGTGTGAAATGATCCCGTCACCAGCACCGTCGCAGCACTGTGCTGCGCGCGATCCAGCGCGAGTGAAAAGTCGGGCTCCGCATGTACCACGCAGCGATCGCCCGCAGGCGTCCGCGCATGCGCCACCGCATCCTCCAGCGACCAGCGCCGCGACGACGGCGCGGTCGGCGCATGCGTCAGCCACAGGGCGTCCACGATCGGAATCAGCGTGTCGAGCATGCTGCGCCAATCCTTGTCCGACAGCACACACACCACCGCCGCCAGTGGACGAGACAGCGACATCGCGCGCAGCGACTCCACCACGGTCGCGATGCCATCCGGATTGTGCGCCACATCGAACAGCCACGGCCTCACACGCTGGAACCGCCCAGCCAGACGCGTGTGACTCACCCCGTCGCGCAACAGCGCGTCCGATGGCGTGAACTCCGCGCCAGCCGCGCGCAACACCGCGACCGCGGTTGCGACGTTCTGCGCCTGATGTGCCCCGAGCAGCGAACTGGTCAGCGCCAACGCGCCCAACTCGTCGTCCAGCACGATCTCCGTGCCGCGCGACGTCAGCGATATCGACCGCAAAGGCAACAACGATTTCGCCACCACGATGCGCGACGCGCCCGCCGCTTCCGCTGCCGCCACCAGCGTCTCGATCACCGCCGGATCACGCTCTCCGATCACGGCCGGTACACCGCGCTTGAAGATGCCCGCCTTCTCGAGCGCGATCTCCGTCAGTGTGTCGCCCAGATACTCGCGATGATCGAGTCCGATCGCCGTCACCGCGGCCACGAGCGGTGTGAGCACATTGGTCGAGTCGAGCCGACCGCCCAGCCCCACTTCAATCACGGCGACATCGACGCCGGCTTGCACGAACAGGTCGAACGCCATCACCGTTGTCGCCTCGAAGAACGTCGCGCCAAGCCGGTCGATGTCACTCCAGTGCTGCTCGAGCCACGCCAGCACGGTGGCTTCACTCACCGCCGCGCCGTTGATCAGCACGCGCTCCGTGAAGTCGATCAGGTGCGGTGACGAGTATCTGCCGACACGAAATCCCATGCGCTGCAGCACCGCATCGAGCGTCGCGCAGGTGCTGCCCTTGCCGTTTGTGCCGGCCACATGGAACGTGCGCAGTTTTTCGTGCGGTGATCCGCACGCCTCGAGCAGGGCCCGAGTTCTCTCAAGGCCAAGTCGGACACCGTGCGTCGTGCGTGCGGCGAGTGCCGCGATGGCGGCGCGGTAGTCGTCTGGAGACGCCGCGCTGCCATCTGCCACGCCCGTCAGGCCGCCGACCAGCCGGTTGCGGCAGGCTTGCCGGTCATGTGGCGCAACAGGCGACCAACCGTCGCCTTGAGTTCATGACGGTGCACCACCGCGTCCAGCATCCCGTGCTCCATCAGGAATTCCGCCGTCTGGAATCCGTCCGGCAGATCCTGGCCGATCGTCTGCTTGATCACGCGCGGACCGGCGAAACCAATCACGGCACCAGGTTCCGCAATGATCGCGTCACCGAGCATCGCGTAGCTCGCGCTCACGCCGCCAGTGGTCGGATTCGTCAGGATCGAGATGTACGGAATCCGACGCTCGGCCAGCATCGACAGCATGGCGGACACCTTCGCCATCTGCATCAGCGACAGCACACCTTCCTGCATGCGTGCACCGCCGGATGCCGACACGATCACGAGCGGAAACTTCTTCTCGAGCGAATGCTGGCCGAGTCGCGACAGCTTTTCGCCGACGACAGACCCCATCGAGCCACCCATGAACGCAAAATCCATCGCGCCCACATTCAGCGGCATGCCCGCGATGCGTCCTGTCGCGGTGATGACCGCGTCCTGATCACCGGCGTTCGTGATCGACTTTTTCAGCCGCGACGGATAGTCGGGAAAGCTCAGCGGATCGGTCGAACGGAGATCGGTCTCCGTCTCGTCAATCGTCTCTTCGTCGAGCAGGATCGAGAGGTAGTCGCTGGCGCGAATGCGTCGGTGATAGTCGCAATTTGGGCAGACGTTGAGATTCCGCTCGAAGTTCTCTCGAATGTCCGTGTGCGCGCACGCCTCGCACTTCACCCACGCGTCGCGCGGGATCTCCAGTTTCTCGCGCCGGGGCTGCCGGGGCTTCTTTTCCTTGCGGAACCATGCCATCTGGTAATCTCGCAGGTCCGAGGGGGGTCGGGCAATGCTTCCGGTTGCCACGACGCCCCGTATGCAGGCGACCCACCTGTCGTCAGATGGCGGCCAGATCCCCTCGACCGCGGCCTTCCCGAGAGATGCGCATCAACACGCCGATCGATAACCAGGACGCCAGCATGAAGCTCCCGCCGTAGCTGAAGAACGGCAGCGGAATTCCCGTGATCGGCATCAGGTTCAGCGTCATGCCGACGTTCTCGATCACGTGCACCAGCCAGCTCGCCAGCAGCCCGAACGCGATGAGGCTGGCAAACGGGTCGTTCGCCCGACTCGAGATCCGGATGGCGCGCATGAAGAGCGCCAGGAACAGCGTCAGTGCGAGGGTGACGCCGATGAAGCCGAGTTCCTCGCCCACCACGGCGAAGATGAAGTCCGTCTGCTGTTCGGGCACGAAATTGAGCCGTTTCTGCGTGCCCATCGTGAATCCTTTGCCCAGCCAGCCGCCTGACCCGATCGCCACCTGTGACTGGATCACGTGGTAGCCCGACGCCTTGGCGTCGATGCTCGGGTCGAGAAATACCAGAAGCCGCTTCTGCTGATACGGGGCCAGCTTCTCCCAGAGAATCGGGGCCACCACACCGGTCACGACGTTGATGCAGACGAGCGCGATCCCTTCCAGCAGATACGGTCGGTAGAGCCATACCAGCCCCAGCAGTAACAGGAACCAGGCTCCCCACAATCGTGTGCTGAACGCGAGCACCAGACTGATGGCCGGACTCGCAATCAGCAGCAGGAGGCGCCAGTTCACGCCGGACCAGAACAGCATCGCGAAGAAGATGCCGATGAACACGATGCCCGTGCCCAGGTCGGGCTGCAGCATGATCAGCACCCACGGCACACCCACCACCAGCGCCGGATGCCACAACTCGAGCAGCGATTCCGGCGGCTCGCGACGATTCGCGAGGACACGCGCCAGCATGAACGTGACGGTGATTTTCGCGAGTTCCGCTGGTTGCCCGATGCGCACGCCGCCGATCACCAGCCAGCTCTTCGAGCTCGCGGCCGTACCGGCTCCGCTGCCGATCGCGAGCGTCAGCAGCAGCATCAGGATCGTGAGCACGTAGGCGTACGGCGTGATCCAGTCCATGAATCGCACCGATGCTTTGCTCGCCGCAAACGCCGCACACACCGCGATCACGAACCAGACCGACTGAGTCTTCCACAGGTTCGCCACGAACGTCATCGTGTCGGTCTGGCCGGCGGAATACACCATCGAAATTCCGAACACGCTCAGCGCGAGCGCGATCAGCACCAGCGGAATGTCCGGGATGCGCCGTGTCATTCGGTCGCCACGATCGGTGCCGTCTTCACCTTCAGGTAGTGCGCCATGACTTTCGTTGCGATGCCCGCCGCCACGGAGCCATGCAGTCCGTACTCGACGAAGACGCCGACGAGAATCGTTGGCTTGTCGGCCGGCGCAAAGCCCATGAACCAGGCGTGGTCGGGATTCGGCGGATTCTGCGCCGTCCCTGTCTTGCCCGCCACGCTGATGCCTTCCACACGCGCGCTGTTCGCCGTGCCGCGATCGCTCACGACGCCTGCCATCGCGAGACGCATACCAATCATCTGCGGTTCCGTCAGGTTCATGATCTGCGTGCGCTCGGGATTCCGCGACACGATTTCAGGCTTCGCTGCCTTGCCATCCGTCGCCAGCGCCGTGTAGAAGCGCGCCATGTTGATCAGCGTCTGCGCGTTCTCACCCTGACCGATCGACATGTTGATCGCTACCGAACCGGCCACCCAGCCACGAGCGCCATACCGCTCGTTGAAATAGTTCTGCGCATCCGGCGGAAACTGGGGCTGCGTTTCGTTGGGCAAATCAATGCCCGATCGTTCGCGCATCTTCAGCTTCAGGCCACCCGCGATCAGTCGGGACAGCCCGAGCTTGAGTCCGACCTGATAGAAGTACACATCGCAACTCTGCTCGATCGCTCGGCGCAGCGAAATATCGCCGTGGCCCTTGTGATTCCAGCAGCGGAAATAGCGTCCGTACCGATATCCACCGGTACAGGGCTGCGGCATGTGATCGTCGAGCTGCACGAGACCTGCCTCCATCGCCATCGCCGCCGTGGCCAGCTTCCACGTCGACGCCGGCGGATACCGGCCCTGAATCACCTTGTTGTACAGCGGCCGACGGGGATCCGTGTTCAACTCCTTCCAGTATTCCGCCGGAATACCACCCACGAACCGATTCGGGTCGTAGGTCGGCGCGCTGTGCAACGCGAGGATTGCACCATCACGCGGATCGATCGCCACCACACCGGCGCGCAACGAGTCACCGAGCAGCGACATCACGAACAGCTGCAGGTCCATGTCGATGTTCGTTCTCAGCTTGGCAGCTGCCTGCGGCTCCTCTTCTGCGCGGGCTCCGGCGTCGCGCACCACACGTCCGCGCGCGTCGACCTCCACGTAGCGAACGCCTTCCTTGCCGCGCAGCTGCGCTTCATAGCTGCGTTCCAATCCGCCCTTGCCGATCTGCTGACCGGGTTTGTAGTCGGAGAAGTTCGTATCGGCGAGTTCACGTTCCGTGATTTCACCGGTGTATCCGACGAACGACGCCACCGCCGGACCATCCGGGTAGTAGCGCTTCGGTGTGCTCTGGATGATGAGGCTCGGGTTTTCCACGCGCCGTTCCTCGAGCACCGCCACGACGTCGAATGGCGCATCCGGCAGAATCACCGCCGGTCGCGTCGGATTCTTCCGCCAGCGCCGCACCGCCGCTTCGACCTGATCATCCGTGATCGGAATGATGTTCGACAGACGTCGCATCGCCGTGCGGAGTGAATCCGCGCTCGGGCTCAGCAGCGACACCGCGTACCCGGGCAGGTTCTCCGCGATGATGCGCCCGTTGCGATCGAGAATGATCCCACGCGGTGCAGCCAACGGCACTTCGCGGAATCGATTCTGCTCCGCCTGCGCGAGATATTCCTTGTTGCGCATCACTTGCGCGCGGAAGAACGCAGACGTCAGCGCAATGAAGCCGATGCCGAGCAGGATGCGCGCGACCGTGGCGCGACGCGACACCTCGTTCGGATGGTAACTCACGCCCTCGCCGGCTTGAGCAGCGGTCGCAGCACCGCGAACAACACGGCGCCGACCAGTGCCGTGGCCGCCGCTGAAAGCGGCGCCCACACCAGTGCCGACACCGCAAATCCGGTTTCGAATGCGCGACCCGACAACAGCAACCGCATCAGAATCACACCCCAGGCACTGGCGAAGATCACGATGCCATCAAGAACGGCATTCTCGGCGAAGAACGCCGCTTTCAGCCAACTCGTGATGTACCCCACCAACGTCAACGCGAGCATCGCACTGCCGAAACCGGCCGGTGCCGCCGCATCCGATGCCGCGCCCATCATCAGGCCGAGCAACGCACCGACACCGGGCCGCACACGAATCGAGAGGAGCAACAACGCCAACACCAGAAAGTCGATCTCGATCCGGTCACCGAGCAACGGGCGCAGCACGAAATGCGCAACCACCAGCACGGAAACAGCAACAATCAGTCGAATCCAGTCGTACAGGCCGCTCACGCATCCCCTCCCGCAGGCGGCAGCCGGAAAGGATTCTCCGGTGGCCGCGCGGTGTCACGTCGGGTGCGAGCGCGTGCGGAATCCGCGGCGGACCTGCTGCGAGCCGCGCCTGCGGTGCGCGGGCGCGACAGATTGCGTGCGCCGCTGCTGTCGCTGCGCGCGGTCGCCGCTGGCGTCGTCACAGGCGCACGCGGGATGGCTGTCGCAGTCACAGGCGGCTTCACCACCGGCGTCGCTTTCGGTGTCACGGCCGCAGTGGCCGGTGACGGACGAACCGGCGTCGTACTCGCGGGAGGAACCGTCGCGGTGGGAACCGTTGCTGGCTTCGTTGGTGGCGGTGACGCGACCGTAGGCGCACCGGTCGGTGGCGCGGCATGTGTCAGTGAATCGCCTTCCACTTTCACGTTGCTGTCCCCGCGATAGATCGCGGCGCGACGCAGCGAATCCAGCAACGCCAACTTCGCCAGCCGTGCCTGCACAGCACGCACCGAGTCGGCGAGCAGCGAATCACCTGCGGCTGCGATGTTCTTCTGTGTGCCTTCTGACGACGTCACACTGCTCCACGAGCCCGTCACCCCTGCCGCCGCACGCGGTGGCAGCAGCACCATCGCGGCGCTCGCCTGGTCGGGCGACACGATCGGTCGAATCAGGTACGTGCGCGCCCAACCCTCGATCGTCTTCGTTTCGCGCAGTACGACACCAATTGGAATGCCGCGCGGAAACACGTTGCCAAGGCCCGAACTCACGATCAGCGTGCCGGGCTTGAGCTCACTGCGGAATGGCACCCCACGCATCTCGAGCAGGAACCGATCCGCGCCCGTGCCGAGGTGCGCCGCGACGATGCCAAAGGCCACGCCGTCGGGTGTCGTCGCACTGGCGCGGAAGTCCGGATGTGTCCACAGAATCGCCGTGCTCGAACTCGCATCGACCGTCGTCACCATGCCGATCAATCCTTCCGGCACAACCAGCGGCGAGAACGGTCGCACACCGGCAGCACTGCCGGCGGCCAGCAACACGGTGTGTTCATCACTGCCACGCGGCGGATGCACGATCTCCGTCGCCACGAAGCCCCACTGCAGCCGCTGACCGAGTCCGAGCAGCGCACGCAATCGATCGTTCTCGGCGGCCAGTGGTGCGGCTGACTGCGATCCAAGCGCGAGACTGTCGACACGATTCACGAGTCGACCATGATCGCCGATCGCCTGACGTCCACGTTCCGCCCAGGCCTGCGCCGACACGAGCGGCGCAGCGACACTGGAGCGGAGTGACCCCTGCACCTTCCCGCGCGCGGCGGTGGGCAGGATCAGTGCTGCGCATGCGAGCGCGAGCGCCACGCCGAGCAGCGCGAGGTCCGTGCGCGTTCCCGTGCGAGACGTGCGCGCCATGCTGGTTACCTCAGGAACTCAGGACGGAACGGTACTTCTCCTCGTCATCGAGGATGCGTCCACACCCGCGTACCACACAGGTCAATGGATCTTCGTCGACATGAATCGGCAGATTCGTTTCCTGGCTGAGCAGCAGATCGAGTCCGCGAATCAACGCGCCGCCACCCGTCATCACGATCCCACGATCGACGATGTCGGAGGCGAGTTCCGGCGGCGTGATTTCCAGCGCGCGACGCACGGCATCGACGATCTGCTGAATCGGTTCCTGAATCGCTTCGCGGATCTCCGATGAATGCACACGCACGGTCTTCGGAATGCCGCTCACGAGATCGCGACCCTTCACTTCCATGTCGCGCTCTTCGCCCACGGGATACGCGCTGCCGATCTGAATCTTGATCTGCTCGGCCGTCGGTTCGCCGATCAGCAGATTGTAGTTCTTGCGCATGAACTGCACGATCGAGGTGTCGAGTTCGTCCCCACCGGTGCGGATCGACGTGTCGCTGACGATGCCGCTGAGAGCAATCACCGCGATTTCAGTCGTTCCGCCACCAATGTCGATCACCATGTTGCCAGTCGGCGTTTCCACGGGCAGGCCGACACCGATGGCCGCGGCCATCGGTTCCGCGACCATGAAGACTTCCTTCGCGCCAGCGCCGAGCGCGCTGTCACGCACTGCGCGCTTTTCGACTTCGGTGATGCCGCTCGGCACACACACGATCACGCGCGGCTTCACCTTGAACACATGGTTCTCGATGATCAGCGTGAGGAAATAGCGGAGCATCTTTTCCGTCACGTCGAAGTCGGCGATCACGCCGTCCTTGAGCGGCCGCACCGCAATCACGCCGTCCGGTGTTCGCCCCAGCATCCGCTTTGCCTCGAGGCCGACCCCCTTGATCTTTTTCGTGTCGCGGTCGATGGCGACGACGGAGGGCTCGTTCAGCACGATGCCCTCCCCCTTCACGTAGATGAGGGTGTTGGCGGTCCCGAGGTCAACGGCGATCGCGTTGGCCGGGAACAGGGACCCCGGCTTGAATGGCCAGCGAAACGGCATGTAATGGTGCGGAAAGGGCCCGGGCGGCGGGCCAGACACAAGCGACGTGCACGGGACCAACGGCTTGTCGTGCAACAACATACATGAACGCTCAGACCCGGTGTAGTGAGCCAGGCAGTCATCCGTTCACCGACGTTCACCACTGCAAACGACGGAAGCGGCAATCCCGCAACTGCGGTACCGCCGCCCCTGAGTCTCGGTCGCGAACTGCGCGAGGCGGAATGCGACTACGCCACGAACTGTCCCGGCTCGCTGTACGGCAGTCCGAACGACTCGGCGACCGCCCGGTACGTCGTCTGCCCCGCCGTCATGTTCAGCCCCTTGAGCAGTGCGCCATTCGTCGCCAGCGCCTTCCGCCAGCCGTGTGTGGCCAGCAACATCACATACGGGAACGTCGCGTTGGTGAGCGCCAGCGTGGACGTGCGCGGGACGCCGCCCGGCATGTTCGCGACGGCGTAGTGAATCACACCATCAACAGTGTAGGTCGGGTTCTCGTGTGTCGTCGCGTGAATGGTCTCCACGCAGCCACCCTGGTCCACCGCAACGTCCACGATCACCGAGCCGGGACGCATCTTCTTCAGGTCTTCGCGCCGGATCAGCTTCGGTGCCTTCGCGCCCGGAATCAGCACGCCACCGATCACCAGATCAGCGGTCGAGATCTGATCGAGGATGTTGTGTCGATTGGAGTGGATCAGCGAAACGTTCGCCGGCATCACGTCGCTCAGGTAGCGCAGGCGCTCGAGTGACAGATCGAGAATCGTGACCTTGGCCCCCATGCCTGCCGCGATCTTCGCCGCATTGGTGCCAACCACGCCGCCGCCGAGAATCACGACTTTGGCGGCCGGCACACCAGGTACGCCGCCCAGCAGGACGCCACGACCACCGTACAGCTTCTCCAGATACTTCGCGCCTTCCTGCACCGCCATGCGTCCTGCCACTTCGGACATCGGCGTCAGCAGCGGCAATTCGCGCGACGGCAGCTCCACCGTTTCATAGGCAATGCACGTCGCGCCGCTGGCCAGATGCGCCCGAGTCAACTTCTCGTCGGCCGCAAAGTGCAGATAAGTGAACAGCGTCAGGTCGGGACGAAGAAAGGGCCATTCGACTTCGATCGGCTCCTTCACCTTCAACAGCAATTCCGCGCTGGCCCACGTTGACGCGGCATCCGGCATGATCACCGCGCCGACCTCCGAGTAATCCGAATCGCTGAAACCGCTGCCCAATCCGGCGCCGGTTTCGATGTGCACCGCGTGACCGGCGCCGACCAGTGCTTCTGCGCCGGCAGGTACCAGCGCGACGCGATTCTCGTTCGTCTTGATCTCTTTCGGAACGCCGATCTTCATGGCAGGGAGGATGATTGAGGGGAATCAACCGGCGCGCGTTACGCAGCGGCCGCCGGCCCGAGACTGAGCACACTGCACTGCGCCGGGTCGAGATATGCGGCGCAGGCGGCACGGACCTGCGCAGGCGTGACGGCGTCGAGTTCCGCCAGCAGTTCATCGATCGGACGATACGGCTCATCGTAGAGCGCCACTTCCGCTGCCCGATAGAGGCGCGACGACACCCCTTCCAGCGAGAGTACCAGCTGGCCCTTGAGCTGACTGATCCCCGTGGCGATTTCGTCGTCCGTCATCGCGCCACCGGCCACCGCCATCATCTCCGCACACACCACCGCGTACGCCTCGCGCGCCTGCTCCGGTGCCGTGGCGAGATAGACCCCGTGCTGCCCGTTGTCGAGAAACGTGTTGTAGAACGAATAGACGTTGTAGGCGAGTCCGAGCTCTTCACGGACCTGCTGAAACAATCGCGAACTCATGCCGCCACCGAGCAGCGCCGATGCGATGGCGATGGCGTTGCGCTCCGGCGATGCATGCTGCGGAGCGTCGCAGGCCAGCACGATGTGGGTCTGCGCGATGTCCTTGCGCTTCACGTGCGAATATCCACGCGAGATGGTGTGCGGCGCGGATGGTGCCGGCAGCAGCTCACTCACACCGCGCTCACGTGTCGCCCACCCTGTCTCCTCGAGGACGTCGAGCAGACGCTCGTGCGTCACGTTGCCCGCCGCCGCGAGCACGATCTGCGGCGGATGGTACACACGCTCGTGCCAGGCGCGCAGGTCGTTCGCCTGAATGTGCTTGACCGACGCCGGTGTGCCGAGAATCGCATGGCCGTACGGATGCGCCGGATACATGCGATGCGCGTGCAGCTCGAAGATCACATCGTCTGGTGTGTCGTCCACCATCGCGATCTCCTCGAGGATCACCTTCCGCTCGAGACGCAGGTCCTCGTCACGCAGCAGCGGGCGGAAACAGAGCTCGAACAGCACATCCGACGCATTCGTCAGATGTTCATCCAGCACACGCGCCTGAAATGAGGTGTGCTCGCGCGTGGTGTACGCATCGAGTGACCCGCCGAGCACCTCGAGCGACAGCGCGAGGGCCTTGGCGCTGTACTTCTGTGTGCCCTTGAACACCATGTGTTCGAGCAGATGTGCAATACCCGTCTGCTCCGCGCGCTCGTGCATGGCCCCCGAGCGCACCCAGGCCCCGATGGCGACTGACCGCACTCCCGGAACGAATTCCGAAAGTACGGTCAGGCCATTCGGCAGCACCGTGCGCGAGACGCCTGTCTCAGGCGACGTCGCGAGCGCGATCATTACCGGCGGCGCGGTGCGCCACGGGATCCACCACGATCACTGCGCTCTTCGCTTCCTGACGATTCGCGCGGCGATGGTTCCCGCTCGACGTAGCCTTCCGGCTTCGGCAGCAGCGCCTTCATCGACAGACGCAGGCGACCACGCTCATCACGATCGACGAGCTTGACCTTCACGCGCTCACCCTTCTTCAGCACGTCTTCCGTCTTGTCGACGCGTTCCCACTTGATCTCGGACACGTGCAGCAACGCTTCGGTGCCCGGCATGATCTCGACGAACGCGCCGAATGCCGTGATGCTCTTCACCGTGCCTTCGTACGTGTCACCGACGATCGGTTCCGCGGTGATCGCCTTCACCATCTGCTTCGCACGTTCCATCGCTTCGCCACCGACAGCCGCGATCGTGACGAGGCCCGAATCATCGACCGTCAGTTCCGCGCCCGTCTCATCCTGAATGCCGCGGATCGTCTTGCCCTTCGGACCGATCAGGTCACCGATCTTCTCGGGGCTGATCGTCAGCGTCACGATGCGCGGTGCATACTGCGAGAGTTCTGCGTTCGGACCGTTGAGTGCCTTCGCCATCTCGCCAAGGATGTGCAGGCGGCCTTCTTTCGCCTGCGCCAGCGCTTCGGTCATGATCTTGAGATCCAGACCATCGATCTTGATGTCCATCTGGATCGACGTGATACCATGCTCGGTGCCGGCGACCTTGAAGTCCATGTCGCCGAGATGGTCTTCGGTGCCAAGGATGTCGGTCAGGATCGCGTACTTCTTGCCTTCCTTGATCAGGCCCATCGCCACACCGGCGACCGCGGCCTTGATCGGCACGCCTGCGTCATAGAGTGACAGCGAGCTGCCACACACCGATGCCATCGAGCTCGACCCATTCGACTCGAGAATTTCCGACACGATGCGAACCGTGTACGGGAATTCCTCGAACGGCGGCAACACGGCCTGGATCGCACGCTCGGCCAGATTCCCGTGTCCGATTTCGCGACGGCTGGTACCACGCATCGGCTTCGCTTCGCCAGTGCTGAACGGCGGGAAGTTGTAGTGCAGCATGAACGACTTTGTCTGCTCCTGCGGATCGTCGATCGAGTCGAGACGCTGGACATCATTGCCCGTGCCGAGCGTGACGGCCACGAGTGCCTGCGTCTGACCACGCGTGAACAGCGACGACCCGTGGACACGCGGCAGGAGGCCGGTTTCGATCGTGATCTGACGCACTTCGTTCACCGCACGGCCGTCGACACGCTTCTTGGTGTCGAGCACCTGCGCGCGCAGCGCATCGTATTCCATGCCGTCGAGAATGCTGCTGGCATCCTTGGCCCCATCCGGCGTCTCGGAAGCGATCAGCGCCGCCACTTCACGCTTCACCGCTTCGATGGCCTTCACGCGTGTCGCCTTGTCGGCCTGATTGAGCGCCTTCAAAATCTTCTCGGAGGCGAGATCACCAACGCGCTTCACGAGATCAGCGGCAGGCTCGTGCTTCGCCCATGCCATCGGTTCCTTCTTGTCGGACTTCGCGAGCAGCTCTTCCTGCATCACGATCAGTTCCTTGATGCCCTTGTGCGCGACGGTGATCGCTTCGACCACATCGTCTTCGCTCACTTCCAGTGCGCCGCCTTCGACCATCATGATCGAATCGGATGAGCCGGCGACCATCATGTCGATGTCGCTGTATTCGAGCTGCTGGAAGGTGGGGTTGAGAACCCACTTGTCCTGAATGCGACCGACGCGCACGCCGGCGATCGGCTTGTTCCATGGCGCCTGTGACGACGCCAGTGCGAAACTCGTGGCGAGCAATGCCAGCGTGTCCGGCTTGTTCTCCTGGTCGGCCGAGATCACGTAGATCACGACCTGCACTTCGTTCTGGAAGCCTTCCGGGAACAGCGGTCGGATCGAGCGGTCGACGATGCGACACGTCAGGATTTCGTTGTCCGACGGACGGCCTTCGCGCTTGATGTAGCCACCCGGAATCTTGCCGGCGGCGTAGGTCTTTTCCTTGTACTCGACCGTCAGAGGGAAGAACGGGAGGGAGCTCTTGTTCTCGCTCACCGTGACGGCTGCCAGCACCATCGTCTCGCCGTAGGTCACCAGTGCAGACCCAGCGGCCTGCTTCGCCATGCGGCCCGTCTCGATGACGAGCTTGCGGCCGGCGAACGTCTTTTCAATTCGTTGCATCACGTGTGGGAATCGGCTGCGGGAAACGCAAAACGCGCGGGACGTCCTATGACGCCCGCGCGATTGCCATTGAGGCCCGGATTAATACCGGAGGCCAAGGTCAGCGATGATCTTCCGGTATCCGGCGAGATCGGTCCGCTTCAGATAGTCAAGGAGGCGACGGCGTCGCCCAACCATCTTGAGCAGGCCTTGACGTCCATGATGGTCCTTCTTGTGCGTACGGAAGTGACCGGTGAGGTAGTTGATCCGTTCCGTAAGAATCGAGATCTGCACGTTGGTCGAGCCGGTGTCGGTCTCGTGCTGACGGTGCTTCTCGATTGCTGCAGCCTTTTCGAATGCCATGGTCCTGGGTCTGCGCGGTGCCGCGCGTCCGAATGTCCTGAATGATCGTAAGCCCTGAAGAATACAGACCCTACGGACGGAAGTAAAGCGTCGCCGTGTCGAGACTTCCGCAGCCTCGGCGTTCAGCTACGAAAATGTCCCAACAGCTGACCGCCGATCCGGGCCACGTCATTGAACGTCGTGGTGATGAGCAGCAACAGCACCAAGCCGACGCCCGCGTACATGATCGCGCCCTTGGACCGCTCTCCGAGCGGCTTCCCTCGCACTGACTCGAGCACCGCCAGGATCACCTGCCCGCCGTCCAGCACCGGCACGGGCAGGAGGTTCAAGACAGCGATGTTCACGCTGATCAGCGCCAGCAGTGCGAGCACGGCTTCCAGCCCACCGCTCTGCGCCGTCTGCACCGACGCCTGCGCGATCATCAGCGGACCACCGAGCTGCTTCGGCGACACCTTGCCGGAGAGCAGACCACCGAGCACATCGATCGTGGAGACCACTGTGCCCCATGTGCTCTCGACGCCATCACGAACCGCGTCGACCGGGCCCAGTCGCATGCGAGAGCCAGCGGCGCCGATGCGGCCGAGCGTGCGGACCACGCCGGTCCGTGGGTTGGTATCGACAGTGGCCGTCGGCGTCATCGTGACCCGCTGCACCGCGCCACCGCGTACGATGCCGAACTGCAGCGGAGTGCCGGCCTTCGTCGTCACGATCGCCACCAGATCCTTCCACGCCGCGATCGGCGCGCCGTCGATGGACACCACGCTGTCGCCCGGCAGAAGTCCACCAGCGGCGGCCGCCGAATTCGGCAGAATCGATCCGATCACCGATGACGGATTCGCAACGCCCGCCGTCATCCGCAGTCCGCTGAGCACGACGA
>JANLPZ010000016.1:0-3214 GCA_031367535.1 Gemmatimonadaceae bacterium | reverse complement strand
TGCACGTGTTCGGTGAATCCGCCCGGACGGCGAATGTCGTTCACCCGCGCGAGTCGACGCTCCTGCAGTGCGCCGCCACCGAGCACACCAAGGCAGATGCCAAGCAGCAGCGTGACGCCGAGCAGCAGCCAGGAACGGACGACGGGACTCATGTCGCAGCACTCATTGAAGGGCCTCGGACGTGTACGACAGCACCGACTCGGCGCTGACCGGTTGCAGGCCGACGGCCGCTTCCATGATCGATGTGTTGTCGCCGCGTGCGATGACCGTGTTGTGCACACCAAGTGCCACGATCGCGATCGCGGCAGCGGCGGCGAGGAACCGGAAGCTGCGCTGCATCGCGGTAACACGCAGCACGGCCGGCGGCACGACAAGACGCGCTGAGGCGAGTCGTGCCATCGTGCGATCAGCGAAACCGGCGCTGAACGATGCCGGCGGCAGCGCGCCGCGCAGCAGATCGCCGGCACGAGCAATCGTGCGTTCGTCGGCGGAGTCGCCGGTCATGTCATTCTGGTCGGTCATTCGGTGAACTCCTCCCAGACAGGGCCGAGCGTGGTGCGCAGCTGCAACACGGCGCGCGAGAGACGGGACAACACTGTGCCTTCCGGAATCTGCAGGATCTCGGCCGTTTCCTTGGTGCTGCGTTCCTCGAGCAGTCGCAGCACGACGACGGCGCGATGATCGGGCTTGAGAGATTCGAGCGCCTCACGAATGCGTGACGCGCGCACGTCATCGGTCGGTACGATCTGCGCCGACGGATCGACGGCCCGTTCGAGTGCCGAGTCGTCACTGACGAATCGCAGTTCCCGGCGACGGGTGCTGCGCAGCGCGTTCAGTGCGGTGGTCATGGCGATCCGCACGAGGTAGGTGCGAACCGAGGAATCACCGCGAAACGCATCGAGCGACTGAAAGAAGCGGACGAACGTTTCCTGGCCGGCATCGTCCGCATCGTCGCGCGAGCCGAGCATGCCGACGATCGTGCGCGCGACGGCCGCCTGATGGCGTTCCATGAGGCGACGGCAGGCGTCGTCGTCGCCTCGTCGGGCACGCGCGACCAGAGCGGCATCATCGTCGGATTCGATCACGTGGGTCGCGGGAGTGTAGCCACCCGATCGAACAATCGGGTGGCTGCACTGATCGACTAGCGCGTCGCGCTGTCGTCTTCACCCGGACCGCGATGATCGCCGGGCCGGCCCATCGGGCCACCGCGACCACGGCCATCCGGACCACGATGCTGCTTCATCAGCGCCTCGCGCTTGGTCTTCTGTTCCGGCGTGAGGATCGCGAGCAGCGCCTTTTCGTTGGCGTCGTGACGCGCTTCCATCGCCTTGCGTTCCGCTTCCATCTGCACCGTATGCACGGCGCGAAGCGAGTCGGCAGAGCGCTGCTCAGCGGTCATCAGAGCCTTGACGCGGGCGGTCTGTTCCGCGTTCAGGTTCAGTTCGCCGCTGATGCGCGCGACGCGCTCGTCGACGGAGGGCATGTCGTGTCGCATGGCGAACATCGGGCCACGTCGGCCCATGCCACCCGGGGGCGGTCCCATCCGCTCACCCGAGACGGGCGGCGCTGTCGGAATGCCGCCCTGCGCGGAAGCCGCCGAGGCAGAGACAAGGGTCACCGCCATCAACGCGCTTGCGAGGGTCAGAGTGTGTGTGCGTGTCATGTGCATATCCGGCAGAGGTGGTGGTACGGTGGGAGTGGGACACGTTTGGTCCGCGCATTCGACACCGGTGGTCGCTCTGCCATTCCATTCCCGGTGCGTCCTTTCGTGTTTCGCGCGGCTTTTCGAGCCTTTGGGTGGAGAGGTTGGGGAGGCCGGGGAGTGCGTCCCACTCGAAGCTCCCGTCTTCGCGATAAAACTGCTTTGGGTGTGGAGCGCGCGGAGCGCACGGAGGGTGCGCCATTCGATGCTCTGCCCATCGCCCGCGGATGATTTTTTGTGAACTGCAGTTCCAACAAAGAGTCAGCGATGTCGCGCGCTGCGCAGATCGCTGCAACCGACGCACTCCCCGGCCTCCCCGTGCTATCCCCCCGAAAAAGTCAGCGAGAGAACAAAAAACACGGAGCACCGCAACCGGCGCGCTCCGTGTTCTCCGCGACCTCCGCTCCAACGCTGTTACGGCACGACGTTCATCGAAACACGCACCATTCGCGAGGACCCAGGCATGATGTTGTTGTTGCCATGCGACGTCGCGTAGTAACGCGTGTCGAACAGATTCTCGATGTTAATCTGCGCGCGCAGTGCCTTGGTGATAGTGAGGAATGCCGCACCATCCACGCGGGTGAAGGCAGGGAGTGTGACGGTGTTGTCGATGGCCGCGAACATCTTCGCGCTCTGCACGATGCCCACACCGAGGCCGGCGCGCGACACGAGCTGGTAGCGGTTCCAGAGTGACAGTGTGTGACGCGGCACGAGTGGAACGCGTGCGCCCGCGGCGGCGGCGCTGGTGCGCGACATGATGCGCGCGACCTGATTCACGTAACCACCGGCAATCTGCCACTTCGCGACCGGCGAACCACTCGCGCCGACTTCCCAGCCCGTCGTGCGCTGTGCGCCGGTCTGCACGATGACGCCCGCCAGCACCGGATCGGGCGCGGTGGTGTTGGTGCGATCGAGACGATACACCGCGGCCGTCAGCGCGAGATCCTGACGCGCGTCCCACTTGATGCCGACTTCACGATTCGTGAACTGCTCCGGCTCGAGCGTCTGCGTGGTGGCGGTGAGTGACCCGAACTGGTCACCGCTGCCCGGCAGATAACTCACACCGAGGCTGCCGTAGATCGAGAGCGGTACAATCGGCTTGATCACGAGCCCGGCGCGCGGCGATGCGAGCACGTCGGTGCGCGACAGCCGCTGATCGTTGCGGTTGTTGTGATAGTCGAGCGTCAGGTGATCGAGGCGCAGGCCTAGAATGCCCTGCACATGCGGCCCGGCTTCGATCTGGTTCTGCGCGTACACGGCCTGCGTCGTGAACGTGGTGCGGCTATTGGCGTCGGTTGCGCTGTAGCGGAAGGTCGCCGGTGTCGTGACGGTCGGCGCGGTGAACGGGACGGCGTACGAGGTGGCCGTGCTGCCGGTCGCGCCGAAGTACCCCGTGTTCCGCACGTTGTCAGTGCGCTGCGACGCGAACTCGGCGCCGAGCAACAGCGTCTGCCGCAATGCGCCACGTGTGACGGTAGTGGTGAGATCGGTCTGGTTGAACAGGTTCTCCCG
>JANLPZ010000232.1:0-3862 GCA_031367535.1 Gemmatimonadaceae bacterium | reverse complement strand
CGGGGGACGCGGGGAAAAAAACAAATGCTGTTGGAACAGCGTCTCTCGAGCGCAGTTCCAACAGCATTTGCTTATGCGGGTGCTCTTCCCCGCGTCCCCCGCGAGCCCCGCGTGAAAACCTAAATAGCGTCGAATGCTGTAGAAGTCTCTGTGGCGCTGTGGCTCTGTGCGAGACCAGCAGGTCAAAAAGAATTCACGAATACCGCAACCACTTGAACAGCTCACGAATCGTGGGGCGTTTGCCGTACATCAGCAGGCCGACGCGGTAGATGCGGGCGGAGAACCAGATCGCGGCTGCACACGAGAGTGTCATGCCGAGCAGGCTCGCGAAGATCTGCCAATTGGGAACTTGCACCAGCGTCAATCGCATCGGCATCACGATGGGTGCCGACACCGGCAGCAACGACATCACGACCGCGATCGTGCTCTGCGGGGCAAATGCCACCGGCTGCAGACAGGCGGCACTGAGCACAAGCAGCATCACGACCGGCGTGGCGGCCTGCTGTGCCTCGGACTCACTGTTCACCGTACTGCCGACGGCAGCGTAGAGGCACGCGTAAAAAATGTAGCCGAGCACGAAGAAGAGCAGCGGCGCGATCACCAGCGTGGCGGAGAAAGCCGGCAGACTGGTGAACACGTCATTCGAGCGAGTGAGACTGTCGGCCGCCGCCGGCGACATACCCAGCGACTTGCTCTTCATGATGGCCGGCAGCACAGTCGACCCTACCCAGAACGAGCCGAGGATCCAGACGCCGAATTGTGTGATCGCGACACCACCGATGCCGATGATCTTGCCCGCGAGCAGGATCTCCGGACGGACACTGCTGATCACGACTTCGGCCACGCGTGTGGCTTTCTCTTCGATGACGCTGCGCAACACTGTCTGGCCGTAGATGATCAGCACCGTGTAGAGAAGGAACGCGACCATCAACCCGACCACACTGTTGCCAGTGCCGGTCCGTTCGCGCCCCTTGTCGCTGAGCTGCGTCTTGTCGAGTTCCACATTGAACCGCACCAACGAGTCGATGCGTCCGGCGTCGAGTCCGGCGCGCTCCAGGCGAAGGCCGAGCACCGCCTTGTCGACGGCTCGGCCAAGACGGGACATCTCGCGCACCGTGGTGCTGTTGCGGCCGACGTATCGCGCCTTGAAGCCCAGCATCGTGCGTGAATCGAGCACGAGGTACCCAATGCGCTGGTTCGAAAGCACCTCGTGTGTCGCCAGTGACTCCGCCGCCGCCGTCTCGATCGGCGGCGTGATCACGACGGTCGGCTTCACGTTTGACGTGTCGACCAGGGCCAGCACGACGCGAGGGCCAAGATTCGCGCCCGTGGCATCGATGATGGTGATGTTCGCCGATTCCGCCGTGGCTTTGCTGCCTGCCGTGAGAAACGCGGGCAGTGCCGTCAGCAGCAGGAAGAGAATCGGGCCAAGCAGCGTCGCGATCACGAACCATTTCGTGCGCACACGCTCGAGGTACTCGCGCCGGATGATCGCAATCAGCTTACCCATGGCCACTCATCCCCGCTTCGACGCCCGTCGCGCCGACCTTCTCGAGGAAGATGCGATGCAGCGACGGCTGCACACGCTCGAAGCGCTGCAACGATGCCCCGGCGGTGATCAGCTGCTGCAGCAGGTCGCCGCTGGATGCCCCGACCGCCAGTTCGAGTTCCAGAAAACGGTTGTGATCATCCCGGCTGGCAACGAGCGCCGGATTGCGCAGGATCGCGTCGACGGCGGCATTCGGCGCACCATCGAACGCCACCGCCACCGTGCGACCTGCATGCGCCGCTTTCACATCCGACACGGCGCCATCCAGCACCTTCTGTCCATGCGCGATGATACACACTGCGTCGCAGAGTTTTTCTGCATTGTCCATGATGTGTGTGCTGAAGATCACCGTCTTGCCGCGCGCCTTGAGTTCGACCACGGTGTCCTTCAAGGCCTGCGCATTGATCGGATCGAGACCGCTGAACGGCTCATCGAGGATCACGAGCTCCGGATCGTGCAGCAGTGTACCGATGAATTGCACCTTCTGCTGCATCCCGCGACTCAGCTCATCCACTTTCGAATCGCCCCAGTCCTTCTCCGGCGTGCGCAGCGACATGCGTTCCATCCAGCTCGCGATGCGCGTCTCGGCATCCGCGCCAGGCACACCCTTCAACTCGGCGAGAAACTTCAGCACATCGCGCACCTTCATCTTCTTGTACAGGCCGCGTTCCTCGGGCAGATAGCCGACGCGATCGAGCACACCGGCGTCGGTGTGTCGCTGGCCGAACAGCGTGATCGATCCCTCGTCGGGGGCGATGATGTCGAGGATCATCCGGATCGTGGTCGTCTTGCCGGCGCCGTTCGGCCCGAGCAGACCGTAGACCGCACCGCGCGGCACCTGCAACGACAGGGCGCGCACCGCGACGTGCTCCGCGTAGCGCTTGGTGACGCCCCGGATATCGATGGCGAGTTCGGACATGATGGTGATGGAGGAGAGCGGCACGACGACCGATGTGTGGTCGGGCCGGGGGAAATGTACGCGATAGTGTCGAGCCTGTTTCGGGTGCGGTGGATAGTTTGTCCCCATGACTGCGTTCTGGAGATCCGGTCGACTGTTCGTTGGCCTGTGGCTCTCGGTCGCCGGATGTCGAGGCGCGAACGACTCCTCCACCGTGCCGATGACGGTCTACGCCGCCGGCAGCCTCGCACGACCGCTGCGCGCTGCCCTCGATTCGATCGCCGTCACGGGAGGCCCGACCGTGCGTCTCGAAGTGATGGGCTCACGCGAGATTCTGCGCGCCATCACCGGTCTCGGGAAGACGCCGGATCTGGTTGTCTCCGCGGACGCCGACGAACTCGAAAGGGAATTGATCCCGCGTTTTGTCGGCGCCAGCACCACGTTCGCGCGCAATCGCGTCGTGCTCGCACTCTCGTCGCACTCGCGTGTCGCCGACACGATCACACAGGCGAATTGGGCCGACGTGCTCGCCGTCGGCACGCTGCAGGTCGCGCGCGCTGATCCGGCCCGCGCACCGCTCGGGTATCGCACGCAGCTGGTGTGGAAGCTCGCCGAAGCGGAGCTCAAGCGTCCCGGCCTCGCGAACCGACTGTCGGTCCTGTCGCCGGACGCGATGATGCGCGGCAATGAATCGGATCTCGCCGCGTTGCTCGAGAGCGGCAGTGCCGACGCGGCCTGGTGTTACGAATCTCTCGCCCGGTCGCTCCACATCAAATACGTAACACTTGGCGATCATATTGACCTCGGAACGGAGGCCGACTCGCTGCGTTACGGGCGTGTCTCGGTCCGTATCGGCGGCGATCGCCCCGGCGATTCGGTGCTGGTCGCGGGTAAACCGATTCGGTATGCAATGGCGGTGGTGAGCAAGGGTCCGGACATGATTCGTGCGACGCTCCTGCGCGATCGACTCCTCGATTCCGCCAGCGTGCGCATCATGCGCCGGGCCGGTCTCGATGTGCTGGACACGCCGTGGACGACCCCTCGGCGACCGACGCAGTGACGCGACCGCTGTCCCGGGTGTTGCTGGCAGCCGTCGCGACCCTCGGTGGATCGCTGCTGGTGCTCGCCCTGGTGCTGCCGGTCGGGACGCTTGTGTCGGCTGCCGGTGTCACCGGCATCGCATCGGCGTTGGTCGATCGCGATGTCGTGCGGTCGATTCTGCTCACCGTGCTGAGCGCCACGGCGGCCACACTGCTCGCGATCATTGGCGGAATTCCGGTCGCGTATCTGCTCGCACGCGTTCCGTTTCGCGGGCGCTCGATCGTCGAGGCATTGCTCGAACTGCCGCTGGTCATTCCGCATCCGGTGATCGGCATGGCGCTGCTGCTGGCGATGGGGCGACAGAGTGTCGTCGC
>JANLPZ010000221.1:0-5437 GCA_031367535.1 Gemmatimonadaceae bacterium | reverse complement strand
GACCATCTTGACTAACTTCACGAACGTGTCGCCGAGTGGACGCAGCGACTTGCCGAGATCGGGCGCGAGGGCACCGAGGAGCACGCCGAGGGCGATCGCGGTGAGCACTTGCACGGTGAGGTTCGAGGCGATGCGCTTCATGCGGAGCCGAGTCGGGAAGCCTGCTGGTCTGGGCGAATGGGACAGGCGCCAATATAGGGAAGAATCGTGATTGCTGATCTGCGGCAGCTGGCAGGAGTGGTGGTGGCGTCGGTGCTGGGCGGTGCGGCGAATTCCGTTGCGGGCGGCGGCACGTTGCTGACATTCCCTGCGCTGGTGGGACTTGGCGTGCCGGCGGTTGCCGCGAATGCGACATCGACCGTGGCACTGTGGCCCGGTGGCTTGAGCTCGATGCTCGGCTATCGCGATGTGCTGCGTGGTGCGCGCACCTGGGCGCGTGCACTGGTGATTCCGAGTCTGCTTGGCGGACTGGCGGGCGCGTGGTTGCTGACGCGGACCAGCGACGCACAATTCAAGGCGCTGGTGCCGTGGTTGGTGCTTGGTGCGACGTTGCTGTTCCTGTCGCAGAAACGCGTTGGCGTGTGGTTGCGATCACGCGTCGGCGCCGTGACACAGGGTGATGCGGGCGACAATGCGCTGCCACCGCCGCCCGGCCCGTGGGCAATGGTCGTGCAGTTCGGCGTGGCGGTGTATGGTGGCTACTTCGGCGCCGGTGCCGGCATCGTGATGCTGGCCGCGTTCGGGATGCTGGGCCTCACGAACGTGCATCAGATGAATGGCCTGAAGAACTTTCTGGCACTGCTGTTCAACTTCGTGGCTATCGTCACGTTCGCGTTGTCAGGCCTCGTGCAGTGGCCGATTGCGGTGGTAATGGCGATCGGTTCTGCGATTGGTGGGCACTACGCGGCGCGCTTTGCGCAGCGCACGAATCAGGATGTGATGCGACAGCTGATCGGTGCGATCGGCATCGCGAGCGCGATCTGGTTGTTCGTGACGCGCTGAGCGTCGATCGCCGTCAGAAACTCGACTGGGGCAGATGGCCCGTTTCGGCGAACGTCATCACACCGGCCCAGAAGGTGCCGTCCGGTTTGAGATGACCATCTTCGTGCCGATAGCCGTGGACACGCACGAACGCTTTCGGCTCGTTGGCTGCAGCGAAGATGCGCCGCGGCATGGACATCGGGAACATCTGATCGGCATCGCTGTGCACGACAAGCAGCGGCACGTGCACTGCGGCGATGTCGTCAACCGTGTTCCAGAGATCCGGGAGAATCGGCGCGGCCCATTTCGGAATGGTGCCGAATGCGACGGCGGCTTCGCGCGCTGACGAATACGATGCCACGAGTGCGAGGCCTTGCGGTTCCGGCGCGAGATTCGGAAACTCGCTGACGAGAAATCCCGAGCCAAGCGAGTAGGCGACGGCGATGCGACGCTGCGCATATGGAAATTGAATTGCCGCGTCGCGCCACGCCTGTTTCACATCTTCCGCAATCGCGGTGGCTTTCCGTTCACCGCCGCTGTTGCCGAACCCCGAGTAATCGAAGACGTAACTCGAGATGCCGGCCTTGTAGAGCAACGCCTGCACGTCGGCCCAGTACGAAACGGACTCCGCCGATCCGTGGAAGATCACGACGACCGGTGCGCGGTCGCTGATCTTGGTCATGACGCCGTCCAGGTGATACGAACCGCGCGGAATGACGACGCGACTGAATGGCACGCCGAACGTGGCGGGCGTCTCGGGTCCGACCGGTTTCGAGATCAGGCCGTTCTTCTCGACGCTGCGATAGGCGATGCTGCGCGCAGCGAAGGGCAGCACGGCAAAGAGCATCAGCGGCACGATCAGCCAGCGCCACTTCACCTGCCCGTTCACGCCCGCGCTCCGCAGCTCCGCACGACGGTGGAGCATGCGGCAGGCGCATCCTCCGGTCGAGCGGCAATCAGGACCAGCGAGCTCAGCACAGAGTCGGACATCGAGTGGGGTAGGGGGCACTCATCGGGGTCGCGTCGCTGTCGCGCCACCGACTCACCGAATTTGTGGCGGGGTCGAGTGTGTAACAACTGGCAGGCGCTTTCGATACATGTGGTCGCGCAGGTCGGATGGGAGTGTCGGCGTGTATATCGCTTGAGCCGCACCTGTCCGCCGGATAACCTGCGCCGGACGCCAAATGGTCGCGGCGCGCACAGGACGAACACTCAAAAAGGCAGACAGGCAGCAATGCAGCTCGGCATGGTTGGATTGGGACGGATGGGCGCAAACATGACGACGCGCCTGCTCCGCGGTGGACATACGGTGGCGGTGTTCGACCGGAATGCCGGTGCGGTGGCGACGGCGGCAGGCGACGGAGCGGCTGGCGCGGCGTCGCTCGAGGAGCTGGTGACGCTACTCGCGGCCCCACGCGCGGTGTGGGTGATGGTGCCATCCGGCGACGCCACCGAGTCGACCGTGACGGCGCTGGCGGCACTGCTGGCGCCAGGCGACACGATCATCGACGGCGGCAACAGCAACTACAAGGACAGCATGCGCCGTGGTGCCACGCTGGCTGAGAAGGACATCGCCTTCGTGGATGCCGGCACGAGCGGTGGCGTGTGGGGGCTGAAGGAGGGCTACGCGTTGATGATCGGCGGCGACGAAGCGGCCGTCGAACGACTGCGCCCGATCTTCTCGACGCTCGCGCCGGCACCGGACCGCGGCTGGGGACGCGTCGGTCCGAGCGGCGCCGGCCACTTCACGAAGATGGTGCACAACGGCATCGAGTACGGAATGATGCAGGCGTATGCGGAAGGATTCTCGATTCTGCAGCACAAGACGGCACTGGGGCTCGACCTGGCGCACATCGCCGAGTTGTGGCGTCACGGCAGCGTGGTGCGCTCCTGGTTGCTGGACCTGACGGCGCTGGCGCTGCAGGAGAATCCGACGATGAAAGGGATCGCGCCGTACGTCTCGGACTCGGGTGAAGGGCGATGGACGGTGGCAGAAGCGATCGACCTCGATGTGCCGGCGCCGGTGATCACGCTGTCGCTGCTGCAGCGCCTGCGCTCGCGGGACACCGATTCGTATGCGGACAAGCTGCTTTCGGCGATGCGCAACCAGTTCGGCGGGCACGCCATCAAGACGGAACCCACCACGTGAGCAACGGCACACCTGGCTTGTCGCTGTTCGTGATCTTCGGCGCGTCCGGCGATCTTTCACGCCGCAAGATTCTTCCCGCGCTGTACCAGTTGCACTCGCAGGGAAGCACCAAGGCGGGCTGCGTGATTCTCGGTCTGTCGCGGAAGCCCGATTTCGGCGACGACGCATTTCGTGAGATCGCGAAGACAGCGGTGAATGAGAAGATCGCACCGCCGGCCGATGTCGAGGCGTGGACGTCGCAGTATTTCCATGGGCAGTCGATCGGCGAAGGCACGCCGGCGGACTACACCGCGCTCGGCGCGCGCATCGCGGCGCTCGAAACGCAGTATGGCGCGATGACTGTGCGCGTCTTTTATGTCGCGTTGCCGCCGGAGAGTTTTCCGGCCGCGATCATCGGACTGGGTGAAGCGGGACTGGCCGCACCAGCCGAGAGCACACGCCTTGTGATCGAGAAGCCGTTCGGCCATGATCTCGCGTCGTCGCGCTCACTGAGCGACACGGTGCACAAGTACTTCGCCGAAGATCAGGTGTATCGCATCGATCACTATCTGGGCAAGGAAACCGTCCAGAACATGATGGTCTTCCGGTTCGCGAATGCGATGTTCGAGAATCTGTGGAATCGCAATCACATCGAGAGTGTGCAGATCACGGTGTCGGAGGATCTCGGTGTCGAAGGGCGCGCTGAGTACTACGAGAATGCCGGAGCACTGCGCGACATGGTACAGAGTCACCTGACGCAGCTGCTGGCGCTGGTGGCGATGGAAGTGCCGGGATCGATGGATGCAAGCGCGATCCGCGCCGAGAAGATCAAGGCGCTGCGCGCGATCGCGCCGGTGACACCAGCTGATGCCGTCCTCGGCCAGTACTACGCCGGCCAGATCGACGGCAAGGATGTGATCGGGTATCGCGAGGAACCGGGCGTGGCGTCGAACTCGCGCACGGAGACATTCGCCGCGATCCGCCTGCACATCGAGAACTGGCGCTGGCAGGGTGTGCCGTTCTTCCTGCGCACCGGCAAGCGACTCGGCAAACGCGTGACCGAGATCGAGGTGAAGTTCCGTCGCGCACCAGTCTGGATGTTTCGCTCCATGCATCAGGATTCGCTGCATCGCAACACACTCGTGCTGACGCTGCAGCCGAACGAAGGCTTCAGCCTGTACTTCGACGTGAAGGCGCCGGGTGAACCATTTCGTGTGCAGCGATTGCCGTTGCACTTCGACTATGCCGAGGCATTCAAGCTGATTCCGGAAGCGTATCAGACGCTGCTGCTGGATGTGCTGCGCGGTGACCAGACGCTGTTCGTGCACGCCGAAGAAGTGGAGGTGGCGTGGACGCTGTTCACACCGTTGCTGGACGGCGCGGTCGGTGTGTTGCCGTATCCCGCAGGGAGCGAGGGCCCGATCGAAGCGGGCGTATTGTCGTCACGATGAGTGGCGCGGCGCGCGAGGTACTGACGCTGGACCCAGCGGAGTTCGCGGACTGGACCGCGCGCGTGATCGAGGATGCGATTGCGACGGCCGTCGCGGCGCGTGGCGTGTGTCGCATCGTGCTGGCCGGCGGACGCACGCCGGCGCAGGTGTATCGCGTGCTGGCGGCGCACGACGGCATTCCCTGGGCGCACGTGGAAGTGTTCATCGGTGACGAGCGCTGCGTGCCGCCGACGCACGTGGACAGCAACTACCGCATGATCGCGGACACGTTGCTGGACCGGGTGCCGATTCCTCCCGCGCAGATTCACCGTCTGCGCGGCGAGGTGGATGGTGCGACGGCGGCGGCTGAGTACCAGTCGCTGCTCGAGCCGCTGCCGGAGCCGAAGTTCGACTTCGTGCTGACGGGCATCGGTGCTGACGGACACACGGCGTCGCTGTTTCCGGGCGATGCGCGTGTGACGACGGAAATGGCGTGGGCGATGACAGCAGTGTCGCCGCCGGATTTCGCGGTGCGTGAACGCGTGGGATTGTCGCTGCGCGCGCTATGTTCAGCGCGCGTGGTGTGTGTGTTGTGCACGGGCGCGGAAAAACATCCGGTGCGGGCGGCGATCCTGTCCGGCGACTCGGCAGCGCAATTGTTGCCCGCGGCGCTGGTGCATGGCACCGAACGCACACTGTGGATCGTGGACCCGTGGTAGGAACGTGTGCGCTACTCGTCGATGGCGAGGAGCGCAAAGGTGGCGAGCCAGTGTTCGCCCATGTAGTCGCCCTCGACGTGTGACAAGCTCGCGTCGAGGTGACGGGCGGCGGCATCCAGTGCAATCGCGCGCCGCGGATCATCGGGTGACATGGTGCCGGCGATGTGACGCCAGCACCA
>JANLPZ010000214.1:0-7974 GCA_031367535.1 Gemmatimonadaceae bacterium | reverse complement strand
GGTCTCCCTTCGTGCCTATCGTGGCGCCAGGATCATGGTCAGCGCCTTGCCTTCCAGCTTGGCGTCCGTCTCGACCTTGGCAATGTCAGTGAGTTGCTGGGCGACCCGGTCGACGACTGCCTTCCCCAACTCGGGGTGAGCGATCTGTCGGCCACGGAACATCAGCGTGACCTTCACCTTGTTGCCTTCTTCCAGGAACCGGCGAGCGTGGCGCGTCTTCGTCTCGAAGTCGTGCTCCTCGATCCCCGGTCGATACTTCACTTCCTTGAGCAGAATCACGTGCTGCTTTTTCTTGGCAACGCGTGCCTGCTTGGCCATCTCGAACTTGTACTTGCCGTAGTCCATGATGCGGACGACGGGCGGTCGCGCGAGTGGAGCCACCTCGACCAGATCGAGGCCCTGTTCGACTGCAGAAGCCAGCGCAGCATCAACTTCCATGATGCCCAGCTGGGCGCCGTCTGGGGCGATGACGCGAACTGGCGAGATGCGAATCTGCCGGTTGACGCGTACTCGCTTGGTCGGATCCTGAATAGGACGAGCTCCGGAAAACGGGAAAACAAAAACGGCGGGATCTTCGGGGATGAAGACCACGCCGCGAGGCCCACCCAAGGGGGTGTGCCCGTTGCATTGGACTCCAGCAGCACACCTCGCTGAGCGAGGGCCGAAGGGTGGACCCCCACTGCCGCGGAAGTCACTTGCCGAGTTCTGACACGTACAACCTAATCGGACGCCGGACCGCGGGTCAATGGCGAGGACCGGACTCGCGTTGGGTCTGTGCGCAGGAGAGCCTCGTCAATGCGAACAAATCTCACCGCGCTCCTGTCCGCGCTGGCGCTGCTCGGCGCCTGCAAACCGGCGCCGCCCCGGACGCCCGGTACGACCATCACCAACGTCTCGATCGTCGACGGGACCGGCGCTCCGTCCCTCCGCGGCCAGGTGAGATTGGTATCGGATTCCATCTCCGCCGTCGGCGACTCGGTGGCTGCTGTTCGATCCCGCGACTGTGACGGATAACGCAACGCCCGCCGCACCACATCTGGTGTCGACGGGCGTCGAAGGTGTCTGGGTGAACGGTCGTGCCGTGTGGCGTGCAGGGACGACCACTGGCGATCACCCGGGGCGCGCTATTTCCCGCGTCCCTTCGCCGGTGCCTTAGCCGGAGCCTTGGCGGACTTGCTCGATGCATCGGCCTTTGGCGGCAGATGCGACTCGACAAACCAGAGATCCTGATCCAGACCGCGCACGATCTCGGTGAACAGGTCTGCCGTTGCCTTGTCGCCGATGTCATCAGTGGTATCGATCGCGTCACGGGCCGACTGCGCGAACGCCGCCAGCGCCGCCGACACGGCGAACACATGCGACTCCACATCCGCGATACCGAGCGGATACGGCACCATGAAGGAACGCTTGACGACCACCGGCAGCGTACCCTGCGCGGTGCCACCAAGATTGCCGGCACGCTCGGCGAGCATGTCGGAATACCCTTCGACTGCCTCGGCCGTCTTGTCAAACAATTCATGGATCGCGAGGAAGCCCGGACCGCGAACGTTCCAGTGCGCCTGCTTCACCTGCGCGTGCAGATCGATGGCGGCAGCGAGATGATGGTTGAGGATCTCCACCGACTGCTCGCGAATCGACTTTTCCAGCGTATTGTGCGTCTGTTGCATGAGATTCGAATTCCTGCGAAAGGCGTAGTATCGAGCGCACGTGCGGCATCCATCGTGATGACGCGCGTGCGTTGAGTTTACACCGCAACGGTCGCGGTGGTAGCAGCACGCGGTCGAGTGCCGTACTCTGGCGCAAGCAGGATACATCGGGCGATCATCCTGCAGCGCGGTCGGGGCCGCTGACGCGCCGCCAGACTCACCACCTCATCTCTCCGGGATTGCTATGCACGCTGCGATCGACTTCGGCATCAGCAACACAGATGCCGTCGCGTTGCACAACGGCACGGCGCGCTACTGGACGCGCGAGTCGCGAGGTGCGCCGGACGAAGTGATTGTGCGCGAGGTGCTCGGTGCCGGTGACGTGTCTCTGGCGACGCTGCCGCAACTCGCAGTGACTGGTGGACGACACAAAGTCCTGCCCGCACACTTCGGGGACTGCATCGTGGTGCCCGTGGCAGAAGTGACGGCGATCGGGCGCGGTGGGCAGGCACTCGGTGCACCAGATGAAGAGCATCCGACCACACCGATGCTTGTGGTGAGTGCAGGTTCGGGCACCGCAGTTGTCACTGCGCGCGGCAACTCGTACGCGCACGTCACCGGCACTGGTGTTGGAGGTGGGACGCTGCTCGGCCTCGGACGGCTGCTGCTCGGGACGACTGATGTCACCGTCATCGATGCGATGGCCATGCGCGGCGACCCGAATGGAGTCGATCTCGCGCTGCGTGATGTCGTGAGCGGCCCAATCGGTTCACTGCCACCGGATGCAACCGCGGTGAACTTCGGTCGACTGGCGCGGCAGGTACAGGAGGCGCAACCGGATGACCTGGCGGCTGCGCTGATGACACTGATCGGACAGGTGATTGCGATCACCGCGATCAACGCCGCGCGTGCGGAACGCGTCGAACGCGTGGTGCTGATCGGCCACATGGCAGACATGCCGAGCTTCCGTCGCGTGATTGCGCAGGTTGGCGAGTACTACGGCATGCAGGTGCTGGTGCCGGAGCACGCAGGCTACGGCACTGCACTCGGTGCGCTGTTGCACGCCATCGCGCCCGCGACGTAGTCACGCGGCATCGTTTCTCGTCACGCTCCAACCAGACAGACGCGTTACCACTGCTCGCGTCACTCGTCATTTCGGCAGATCGTGTCGTGTTCACGCCCGGCTCGGAGATTGCGTTGCCTCGCGCATGCGTGTCACCGCGTCAGAGCGTTCAACGCACTCACAACGTCTTGATGGAGAGACAAGTTGAAATACCGTTTCGTGCTGCCGACGCTCACCCTGTCCGCGCTTGCGTTCGCCGCGGTGGCCGGAGCGCAGTCGCAGCAGAAGAAGCCGGGCACCGGCGCCGCTGGCACGGCACGGCCCGCCGTCACTGCACCGGCGGCCACGCCGGCGGTTGCCCCTGCACCGACGCCTGCGCCAGTGCGTGAACCAGTCACTGAAGCTCCCGCCAAGCCGCACAAGCCCGCGGGCGGTGAGAAGGCAGCGCCGACCAGCGATCATGTCCGCTTTGGTGTCGCAGGTGGCATGGCCGCGCCGATGAGTTCTCTCGGTCAGGCGTACACCGTCGGGTATCACGGTGGCGCGTTCCTCGAGGGTCGTCCGCTGGGGTTCCCGGTGGGTCTCCGCGGAGACATCCAGTATGCCAGCTTTGGCGTGAAGACGGGCATCACCTCGCCGTCATACACGGTGTTGCAGTTCACCGGCGCGGCGGTCTATGACTTCCCGTCCGGCAACGGCGGCAAGTCGCCGTTCTTTGCCACGGGCGGCATTGGCCTCTACCGCAACAAGGGCGCGGGACCGAGCCAGACGGACTTCGGCCAGAACCTCGGCCTCGGCTTCAACATCCGAAAGGCCCGCTTCAAGCCGTTCGTCGAAGGCCGATTCCACTTCTTCAACAACGTGGAAAATTTCAATCTGGCGGCCGGCTTTCACATCTGAGCGATTCGATCAGCGGGACGTGCGCGGGGCACCAGGTGAATTTTCTGGTGCCCCGCGAATCGTTTCAACGTGAAGCAGCTCGCGAAGTTCGTCGCCACCAGCTGTACGCTGGCCAGCCAAGCGCCAGCAGCACACTGCCCTTCAGCGCGTTGACCGGATTCGACGCGATCGATCCAGCGATGACGTATGCGGCGGCCGCGAGAAACAGCAGCGTCGTCACCGGATGGCCCCATGTGCGCACGGATACATGCGGCACTTCGCCGCGCGATTCCTTCGCGCGATAGACGAACAGCGTCGCGGCCGTGGCGCCGAAGAACACCCAATCGGCAAACACCACATAGTCGAGCAGCTGGCCATAGCTGCCAGAGAACAGCAGCACGATCGCCCAGACGGCCTGGCCTACCAGCGCGGCGATCGGCGTGCGTGTGCGCGGATCGACTGTCGCCATCTGCGAAAAGAACACACCGTCCGCTGCCATCGCTTGATACACACGCGGCGTGACGAGAATCACGAGGTTCAGAAATCCGAACGTCGAGATCATGATGCCTGCGCCGATCACAGCACGCCCGCGATCGCCGAGCAGTGCGCCCACGGTGTCAGCCGCCGGCGCGTGGCTCGCCGCCAGTCCGGTGACACCAAGTGCGCGCAGATACGACAGGTTCACCAGCAGGTAACAGGCGACAACGATCAGCACGCCAAGTACGAGTGCGCGCGGCAGGTCCTTCGCGGGATCGCGCAATTCCTCCGCGATGAAATTCGTCTGCTGCCAGCCGCCGAATGCGAACAGTACCGGTACCAGCGCGGCACCCACGGCGAGAATCCACGCCCACGCACTTCCCGGCACCGCCAACGTCGGCAGTGGTGTCGCGTCGGCCGCATACGCACTCAGATCCGGCGCGATGAATGCCACAATCACAAGAAAAGCAATCGCGGCGAGTTTGAGGACTGTCGCCACATTCTGCGTGATCGCGCCTGGTGTGACACCAAGGATGTTCACCATGGTGAGCAACACGATCGCGGCGACGGCGAGAGGCGTGATGAGCGTTGCCGAAATGCCGAAGAAAGCAACTGCATAGCTGGCGCACGTCATCGCCACGGCCGCGATCGCGCCCGTTGAAATCATGAGGAACAGTGCCCAGCCGTACAGGAAGGCCGGGAACGGTCCGAATGCGTCGCGGAGGTAGACGTAGCTCCCACCGGCGCGAGGCGCGCGTGCACCCAGTTCGGAGAACACGAATGCACCGACGATCGCGATCAATGCACCGATACCCCATGTGGCCATCGTGGCTGGCCCCGTGCCGACGCGCTGCGCGACGATGGCAGGGTTGAGAAAGATTCCGGCACCGATAATCCCGCCGACAACCATCATCGTGGCAGAAAACAGGCCGAGTTGGCGCGCGTACCCTGCTGACGGCGCTGTGGCCGTGACTGGCGTGGACGTATCTGGCATAGGCGCACGGTAGCGACGCGAGCGCCCGCCAGCGAGGTCCGGCGTGATTGCGTAGTGAGACGACTGGACACACTCGCGCCCATGCGCGTCCTTCGAGGTGGCGACCACCCGATCTCTTCACACTCTCCAATGCGTCTTCGCACTCGATTTCTCGCCCTGCCCGCTGTCAGCCTCGTGCTCGCGGGCGCATCCGTTCCGATCGCGGCGCAGCAGACACTCGCTGATCCATTCGCCGCAGTGCGATTGCGATCGATCGGCCCGACCAACATGAGCGGCCGCGTGATCGACATCGCCGTCAACGAGTCGAACCCGTACGAGTTCTATGTCGCGGCGGCGACAGGCGGCCTCTGGAAGACGGCCGACAATGGCGTCACCTGGCGACCGGTGTGGGAGAGCCAGAGCGTCAATTCCATCGGTGCCGTGACGGTCGATCAGCGCGCGCCGCAAACCATCTGGCTCGGCACCGGCGAAGCGACGAACCGCCAGAGCTCAGGCTGGGGTGATGGCGTCTACAAGTCCACCGATGGTGGCGCGACGTGGGCGAACATGGGGCTGCGAAGCACGGCGCGTATCGCGCGCATCGTTGTCGACCCGACGAACTCCGACGTCGTGTATGTCGCGGCACCGGGACATCTCTGGGGACCGAACGCAGAACGCGGACTGTTCAAGACAACCGACGGCGGCAAGTCGTGGAAGCCGATTCTGACGCGTGATGAACACACCGGCGTGGTGGATGTGGCCATCGATCCCGTCGATCCGACTGTGCTCTACGCGGCGCTCTACCAGCATCGCCGAACACCATTCGGCTTCGTCGGCGGCGGACCAGGCAGTGGCCTGTACAAGTCGGTCGATGCGGGTGCCACGTGGGCACCGCTTGCCAATGGATTGCCCAAAGGCACGGTCGGTCGCATTTCGATTTCGATCTACAAGAAAGATCCGCGCATCGTGTACGTCAGCGTCGAGCAGGGGTTACGGTACACGTCGAGCATTTCGTACGACAAGCGACTTGGGGGTGTGTTCCGGTCCGAGGACAAAGGCGCATCGTGGCGCTTCATGAGTGACTGGAATCCCCGCCCGGCATACTCGAGCCAGTTGAAGGTCGATCCGAGTGACCAGAGCCGACTGTACGCGATGCAGTGGTCGGTCAGTGATGACAGCGGCAAGACGTGGCGCTCTCCACGGCAGTCGCTGCACGGTGACGATCGCATGGTGTGGGTCGATCCGAAGGACTCGCGCCACCTGATCAAGGCGGACGACGGCGGCGTGGGCATCTCCTACGACCGCGGCGTAAAATGGCTCTACGTGACGTCGCTGCCCTTCTCGCAGCCGTATCACGTCTCGGTGAGCACGACCTCACCGTACTTCGTGTGTGCCGGCCTTCAGGACAACGGCAGCTGGTGCGGGCCGAGTTCAACGTACAACACGCCGGGCCCGCTCAACGACGACTGGTACCGCGTCGGTGGCGGCGACGGATTCAACAACGTTGTCGACACGACCGACAACAACACACTGTATTCCAGCTCGCAGTACCTCGGCCTCACGCGCGTGAACCTGCGCACGCTGGAGACCGTGCAGATCCGACCGGCGCCGAAGGAAGGCGAAGGCCCCAAGCTGGGCAACTGGGGCGCGCCGCCACCGCGCGTCGGCAAGAAGATCATTCCGGCCGGATGGAATTCACCGATCATCATCTCGTCGCACAGTCGCAACGTCATCTACGCGGGCATGCGCGAGGTGTGGAAGTCGACCGATCGTGGCACGACGTGGTCATCGCTCGGTGATCTGACGACACGCGTCGATCGACGCAGCCTGCCGATCATGGGTCAGATGCCCGCGGACACCACGCTGTCGCTCGATGATGGCGTATCGTATTTCCCGAGCACCACTGCAATCAGTGAGTCGCCGAAACTGGCGGGCGTGTTGTACGTCGGCACCGATGACGGCAACCTGCAGGTGTCGAGAGATGGTGGAAAGACTTGGACGAATGTGCGTGCGAACGTGCCCGGTGTGCCAACCGGCACGTGGGTTGCGCACGTCGAAGCATCGCGGACCGCGCCGGGCACGGTGTACGCAGCGTTCGATGGGCATCAGGCTGATGATTTCTCGAACTATCTCTTCCGCAGCACGGACTACGGTGCGACGTGGAGGTCGATCAGCGCCGATCTTCCGGTCGACCGTGTGATTCATCTGATCCGCGAAGATCCCCGTACTCCCCGTGTCCTTTATCTCGGCACGGAACAGGGGTTGTACGTGTCGCTCAACGCGGGTGGCAGCTGGCGTGAACTGCGCGGCCTGCCGCGGATGCCGATCGCGGACCTCGTCGTTCATCCGGGCGAGAACGATCTGGTCGTTGCGACGCACGCCCGCGGCATCTGGATTCTCGACAATCTGAATGCGCTGCAGGAATTCACGCCCGCTATCGAACAGTCATCGGCGCACCTGTTCACCGTCGAACCGGCGGTGTCACGGCGGCTCACGAACACGAAGGCGCACACCGGTGACATGCTGTTCCGCGGCGAGAACGCGCCAAACGGCGCGATCATCGACTACTGGCTGAGTGCATCAGCGAGGAATGACTCGCTCTCGATCACGATTCACGACGCGTCCGGTGCGCAGGTGTCGTCGGTGAAGCCGACATCCGTGACGGGCACGAATCGCGTTGTGTGGAACCTTCGCCTGCCCTCGCTGCCTGGCCCCGCCGCAAGCGACGATGACGACGACGATGCACCGCGTGGCGCCCCGCAGGGTCGCTGGGTTGCACCGGGCCGGTACACCGTTCGCCTCAAGGCGGGCGCAGTCACCTCGGAGCGTTCAGTCATCGTGCATGATGACCCACGTGTGACACTGACCGCGGCTGAACGCTCGGCCTGGTATCGCGCGACGGACTCGATCGCGAGTGTCTACCGTCAGACGTTCAC
>JANLPZ010000181.1:0-10787 GCA_031367535.1 Gemmatimonadaceae bacterium | reverse complement strand
CGAACCGGACGTGTAGATGAAGAACAGCGGGAATTCCGCATCGAGCGGCACCGGCGGGCTCGCCGCCCAGATCGCGCGCACGAATTGTGTGTCGCTGAGCGCCAGCAGGTCGGCCTCCGTCCGGACCGCAATGCCGACCGCACGCGCTGCTTCGAGAATCGTCTGCAGTGCGTCGTTCGTCAGGTCGTGACTCCAGCGGTCGCGCTCCTCGCGCCACACGATGTCTTCGATGCCGCTGTGCCGCACGACCACCACCGCATCCACGCGTGGCGGCACCTGCACCAGCGCCGCGGCGATCGCCGTCCGTACGCGGCTCGCGTCACTGGCCGAAAAATCGTGCGCGTCTGTCAGCTTCTGCAACGCACGACCCACGCCGCGCATCACGTCGCTGCGCTGCACCGTGATCTCGCCCGAGAGTGTATCGTCGATCGCCGCCAGTAGCGTGTCGATCCGCTCCCGCGTCAGGGTCAGCGTATCGAGCGTGTCAGCTACCACGGATCGCGCAGCGGACAGCGGCACGTAGTCGTCCAGCGCCGGATCGGTGTACGCGGTCTTGAACGGCACGATCTGCGCGTTGCGATACCCGCCGTCGGCCGTGATCACCACGCGTGCACCCGCATCGTGAATACGATCGCTGAGCGTCTTGTCGCTGAAGCCACCGAACACCGGCGTGTACACCACACCGGCGCGCTTCGCCCCTTCAGTCCAGTACAGCTGACCGGGAATGTTCGGCATGTTCAGCGCAATGCGATCGCCTCGCTTCACCCCCAGCGTGCCGAGTGCGATCGAACACTTGGCCGACTCCAGCAGCAGTGTCCGACGTGACACGCGATAACAATCCACCGGACCACCGCGCCCGTGGTCGAGCGACATGTCCCAGCGATCCCCTTCGAAGATGATCGCCGCTTCTGCGCCGTGGCCGGCCAGCACATGGCGATCGACTTCGTTGAAGCCCGCGTTCGTCAGCGCGCCATCGAACCACTTCCAGAACGGCGCCGCATCACCATTGAACGCGCGGCTCCACGGCGTGTAGTCGGCGGAGACACCGGCATGCAGCGACACGCCCGTGACGGCGTCGTAGCCGGTCCACTGTTGCGTCGCATCATCCCACGTGATCCAGGCGCCGTTGGCACCGATCGCCGGATGAAACCAGTGCAGCTCACGCTTGGCGATCTCACCATGAAAGCGTCCCGGATCCGCCAGACACTCGGCGCGCATGCGCTCCCAGTCGGTGCGCGAACGGATCGGATTGTGATACGCCTGGGGAGGCGACACGACGCGTGGCCCCGCCGGTTCGACGAGGGATGGATCTGCCGTAACGGCCATGCCGGCTACTCCGGGCGGTGGCGGGAAATTTCGCTGCACGAACGACCGCGCCGGCTACCCCGGCGTGGCCGCACAAAAGAAGCCGGGGGAGCGAGGTGCTGGCAAGGACGAAAATCCCTCGTCCGACGTTACAACAACGCGGGAGCCGGTTGCATCCGACGGTAACCGGGGGCCGCAATCAGATGGTGACCAGCGCGGGCATGGGCGCTGCCGGCAGTGACAGTTCGAACTCAGAACCGCCGTCAGGGCGGGGTCTGTACCTCACGTCACCACCCTGCGCCCGTGCGAAGGTACGTGCGATGGAAAGACCCATGCCGCTGCCCGGCTGCGCCTGCGTCCCGCGCCCGCGCAACATCGGCTGGAAGATCATCTCAACCTCGTCCGCGGCGATGCCCGGACCACGGTCCGACACCACCACGCGCACCACATCCGTCACATCGCTCGCCTGCACCTCGATCACGCTCCCCTCCGGCGAATACCGCGCCGCGTTGCGCAGGATGTTGCCGAGCGCCTGCAGGGACAGCGTGAAGTCGCACCGGACGAGCAGCGGTACCGCTCCAGTCTCCGGCGCAATGCACAACTCATGATTGCGCAACGCGGAAGCCGATGCACGCACCGCCGCGCCGACCAGCTCCTCGACCGTGTGTTTTTCGACGCGCAGCACGTCACCGCCGTCATCCGAGCCCGCGAATCGTGTCAGCGTGGTGAGATACTCGGTGAGTTGCCGCGCCTGCTCGGAAATGCGCGGCAGTGCATCAACGGGACTGACCCCTGTTGCCGGGTCGCACAACATCGTCATGGCCATGATCGGCGAGCGCAGGTCATGCGAGACCGAGGCCAGCATCGCACTGCGCAGCCGCTCCGCTTCGTGCATTACGTCGGCTCGTAATGCGGCACGTTCGAAAGTGAGGCGTTCGGCGCTCAGTCGCTCGATTTCCGCTGCCCGCTCCGTCGCGATCAGCGCGGCCTGACGGAGACTGACAAGCAACTGCGCGATGACACCCGACGTGATCACGAATCCGACCAGCAGCACGAGATCGCGGTGCGTCGGAATACCCAACGCGCCGCGCGGCGGCACGAAGAAATAGTCGACCGCCAGGTAGCTCAGCGTGACCATCGTCGCCGCAAGCCATCGCCCGCCTTCGCGGCTGGCGCCGACCACCAGCAGCAGATACAGCAGCACACCGTGCGATATACGCAGATTGCGCATATCCGCGATGTGCCACACGATCAGCGTCACGACGATGTACAGCGCGAGCCAGCGCGTCCAGTACACCCGGGCTCGCGTCATGGGACCACGAATCGATAGCCGACGCCCGGCTCGGTGACGATCAAGCGCGGAATCGCCGGATCAGGCTCGATCTTCCGCCGCAGATGTGTGATGTGCACACGCACATGCACCGCGTAGTCACCGAACTCTCGGGCCCACACCAGATCCCACAGCTGACGCGCAGACACCGCGCGACCGGCGTGCAGCGCCAGCGCGCGCAGGATCGACCACTCGGTCGGCGTCAATCGCTGCGGTACACCACCGCGAGTCACACGCTGCGTCGCGAGGTCGATCTCGATGTCGTCGATCGTCATGCGCGCGGCCGACCGCGCCACCGCCGACAGCGCCGAGCGACGCAACTGACCGCGGACGCGCGCCAGCAACTCAGGCGCGCTGCACGGCTTCGTGATGAAGTCGTCCGCACCTGCATCGAGCAGCGCCACCTTCTCATCGTCCCCTTCCCGACCGGACAGCACGATCAACGGCACCGAGGTCTTGCGCCGCAGACGCACCAGCAGCTCAGACCCGTCACCATCGGGCAGCCCGAGATCGAGCAGGACCAGTTCCGGATCGCGCTCGGCGCAGGCGCTGAGCGCCGCGGCGAGCGTCGTCGCCTCCCGGATGTCGCCGGAAATGCTGCCGAGGGCCGCCACCAGCGTGCTGCGCAATGCCGCGTCGTCCTCGACGACCAGCAGCGATGGATTCTCGGGGAGCTCGTACTGCGGGACGTGGGGACTCACGCTCGGCCGACATCGACGGTGGAATTGCGTTACGAAATGTTAAGACCGTTCTGGCGAGCTTGACCGTTTATGACAGCCCTAACATATCACAGTGCGTTCCGTCTGTAATGGCCGTTCGACGCTTGCTGCAGCTGAGGTCCGTCGTGAAGAGCTCGCTAATTCCAGTTTCGGTCGTGATTCCGACCCTCAACGAAGCGGATCGACTTGCTCGCTGCCTGCAGTCCGTGAGTTGGGCCGCCGAGGTCATCGTGGCCGACGCCGGATCGACCGACGGCACGGTGGCGATGGCGCGGGACCTTGGTGCGCGCGTGCTGGAGGTCCCGGGCCTCACGATTGCCGGACAACGGAACGCCGCCATGGCCGTCGCATCATTTCCCTGGGTCCTCGCGCTCGACGCCGACGAGCGCGCGTCTCCAGAACTGGCTGCGTCGATCCGTGCGGCCATCGACGCGCCGGTGGCCGATGCCTACTCCATTCACTTCCGGAACCAGTACCTCGGCGCACCCATGGAGCGCGGCGGGTGGGGGCGCGATCGGCACGTCCGTTTCTCGCGTACCGCCCTGCGATGGAAGGTGAAGCGCGTGCACGAGCGGCTCGACTACGACGGGCCGGTGGCGGATCTCTGCGGGCGAATCGAGCACGACTCGTATCGCACCCTCGAGCATCAGCTGCGCAAAGTCACGACCTACGCGGACTGGGGTGCCGACGACCTCGCGCGTCGTGGAACCGCGCCCGGTGTCTCACATCTCGTGATTCGCCCGCTCTGGCGGTTCGTGAAGTGTTACTTCCTGCAGGGCGCATGGCGTGAAGGCAGGCGCGGCCTCATTCTCGGTGTCGTGCACGCATGGTCGGCCTTCGCGAAGTACGCCATCCTCTGGGACAAGCAACGATTCGCGCACGAATCACAGCGGGCCGTTGCCGTTCGTTCGGCGCGGATCGATGAAATCGAGGCCCGCACCATCGACACCGTCGTGAGTCGGGAGCGCATCACCGGCATGGTGTAGCGTCGATGCGCGTTCCGATCCTCTGCTACCATCGCATCGAAGCGCCACCGAGTGGTGCCGAGCAGAATACGAACTTCGTCACACCGCAGCGCTTTGCCGCGCAACTCACGCTGCTGCAGCGCGCCGGATGTCGCGGCGTCACGGTGCGCGACATCGTCGAGTGGCAGAATGGCGCGCGAACGCTACCCACGCGGAGTATCGCCATCACGTTCGACGATGCGTATGAAAGCGTCGCGGAGCACGCCATCCCGATGCTCGACGCACTGGCGTGGCCGTGCACGATCTTCGCCGTTTCCTCGGAAGTCGGGGGCTCAAACCGGTGGGATACCGACGCGCCGCCGGCCCGATTGATGACCGGAAGTACGCTCCGCGCGCTCGCGTCGCGAGGCCACGAGGTCGGGTCGCATAGCCGCACACACCAGCGAGTTCGAAGCGTCGATGCGTCAGTCGCGACCAGCGAACTGGTTGGCTCACGCGCGGAGCTCGAGCAGTTGCTCGGCGCAGCGGTGTCGTCCTTCGCTTTTCCGTACGGATCACACGACGCCGACACGCTCGCGAAAGTGCGTGACGCCGGCTACGACGGCGCCTGCACGCTCAAGCGCTGGGCCAACCCGCAGGCCGGTAATTCCTTGCGCCTCGGGCGAATGGGTGTCGGTGGGCCGTTGCCGACCTGGCAGTTTGCACTGAAGCTGCAAAAGCTGCGTCTCACACCGGCATGGAAATGACTGACGACGCCGTGTCATCGTGGCGCTTTCGCACGGCACGTGCGGTGCGCCGATTCCTGCGCATCGATCGTGAACGACGCTGGAACACGGAGTACGCCGCCGGCGACTGGTCACGGTTGCGGACACTGGACGAACTCGCACATCACGCGGTCGTGGCCGGGTACATGCGGACGCTCGCGCGCGGCGGTGCCGTGCTCGATGTGGGATGCGGCGAAGGGCTGCTCTGCGAGCACATCGGCGACGCCTGCGGTTCGTACCTCGGCATCGACTTCGCGGAGCCGGTGCGCCTGGCGGCCCGACGCACGAACGCGACGACGACCTTCGAGGTCGCAGATATGCACGAGTTCACGACCAGTGCACGGTTCGACGCGATCATCTTCGACGAAAGTCTCTACTACTATCAGGATCAGGTCGCAGGGCTGCGGCGATTCGCCGCAATGCTGTCGCCCGGCGGCGTGCTCCTCGTGTCCATGCACATGACACCGCGCACGGCGGCGGTCTGGGCCCGGATCGCCGATGCGTTCGAAACCCTCGACGAAGTCGTGGTCACGAATCGGAAAGCCGTTTCCTGGACGGTCAAGGCACTGGCTCCGCGCGATCAGGGGTCGGTCGCTGGCGCCTGACCGTGACGTCACTGCATACTGTCGGCCATTGTGTGGCCTCGCACCATAGTTCCCCTCGGGGATCGCGCGCTGACGATCGACCTCTCCGCCGCTGCGGACGAGGCGATGCGTGACCTCATTCGCTGCCTGGATGCGCGAATCCGTGACGAGCGCCCGATCGGTGTCACGGCCCTCGTCCCGGCCATCCAGACGCTTACACTGCACTACGAGCCGACGCAGACCACATTCGACTCGCTTAGAGACTATATCGACGCGACACTCGCCACGCTGCGGATCGTGCCCGTCGCGGTGCGCGCACCGATCGTGATCCCCGTCTGCTACGGCGGCGACGGCGGCCCCGATCTGGACGTTGTCGCGGCCACACTCCACTCGTCGGTCGAGGCGATCATCGAGGCCCACACGTCGGGCGTGTACACCGTCGCGATGATCGGATTTCTCCCCGGCTTCCCGTATCTCGAGGGGCTGGCACCCGCGCTGCACACGCCACGGCGCGCGACGCCCCGCACCAGCGTCCCCGCCGGCAGCGTCGGCATCGGCGGCAGCAGCACCGGCATCTATCCCTGTCGCTCGCCGGGCGGCTGGCAGCTCATCGGCCGCACGCCGCGCGCCTTGTTCGATCCAACGCGACCCACGCCCTCGCTGCTCACAGCCGGCGATCAGATCCGGTTCGTCGCCATCAGCGCTCACGAACTCCGCGAGACCACGGAGTTCGCGTGAGTCTTGTCGTCCGCCAACCTGGCATCCAGACCACCGTGCAGGACTTCGGTCGACCTGCGTGGCAACACATCGGCGTGCCGGTCGGCGGCGCGATGGACACCCAGGCGCACACCATCGCCAACCTGCTCGTCGGCAATGAGCCCAATGCCACAGCGCTCGATTGTGCCTTCGGTGCGCTGGCCCTCCAGTTCGAGGCACCGGCGCTGGTCGCGCTGGCCGGCCGCGACATCACGGCGTCGCTCGATGGCAGACCGATTCCGGCCTGGCACGCCTTTCGGGCGCTGCCAGGCACGCTGCTCGTGCTCCACAGCGGCTGTCGCACCACCATCGCTGTCGCCGGAGGATTCGACGTACCCGAAGTCCTCGACAGTCGAGGCACCTCCCTCCGTAGCGCCTTTGGCGGCTGGCAGGGGCGGGCGCTTCGGAAGGAGGACCGACTGCCGATCGGCGCACCGAGGCCGCTCGGTCAGCGGATCGCCGCCCATCTCGACACTCGCCATCGAATCGTCGCGGATTGGAGCGCCAGCCCGTCCGTCAGACCCGCGTACGTGGCGCATCCCGTCGTCCGTTTCATCCCCGGTCCGGAGCTTGCGCTGCTGACCGATACATCGCGCGAGGCGCTCTTTCGTGACAGTTTTGGAATAGCGCATGAGTCTGATCGCATGGGTTACCGCCTCACCGGATCTCCATTGGCCCTCACTGCCCATCGCGAAATGCTGTCGTCAGGCGTCACGGCGGGCACGATCCAGCTTCCGCCAGGCGGTGCGCCGATCGTGCTGATGGCCGACCGGCAGACCACCGGTGGCTATCCGCGACTCGGCGAGGTGATTGCAGTCGATTTGCCGCTCGTCGCGCAGCTTCGGCCCGGCGATACTGTGCGATTCGTTGCGGTCTCGCTCGAGCTCGCGCACACGCTGTATCGGGAACGCGCACGGCATCTCACCGGCGCCACGCGCGCCATGCACCTGCGCTTTGCGCCCGGAGCCGATGGTTCGCGTTGATCTGAACTGCGACATGGGCGAGAGCTTCGGCAACTTCACCGTCGGTGATGATGCGGCGATTCTGCCGTACGTGTCATCCGCCAACGTGGCCTGCGGTTTTCATGGCGGCGATCCGTCGGTCATGCGCGCGACCGTCTGCGCCGCGGCCGCACATCGTGTGGCAATCGGCGCGCATCCTGGCCTGCCGGATCTGGCCGGATTCGGGCGTCGCGAGATGGCGGTCTCGCCGCAGGAAGTGTACGACATGGTCACGTATCAGGTCGGCGCGCTGCTCGGCGTGGCGCGCGCGGCCGGTGTCGGCATCCGCCATGTCAAACCACACGGCGCGTTGTACAACATGGCCGCCGCGCGAAAGGAACTTGCGGATGCAATCGCGCTGGCCGTGCGTGATCTGGATTCGACGCTCATTCTGATGGGACTCTCGGGCAGCGCGCTGATCGAGGCTGGCCGCGCGCAGGGGCTGCTCACCGCGAGTGAAGTGTTCGCCGATCGCAACTATCAGAGCAACGGCACGCTTGTCCCACGCTCACAGCCCGACGCGATCATTACCGATGTCGATGTCGCGGTGGCGCGCGCGATCCGCATGGTACAGCTGCAGCGCGTCATTGCCTCGGATGGCACCGACATTCGCGTGAGCACCGACTCGATCTGCATTCACGGCGACGCACCGCATGCCCAGCTCTTTGCGCAACGCATCCGGTCGGCGCTCACCGCCGCCGGCATTTCCGTGCTCGCACTTGGCACGCCTTCTCTCGCCTGACTGACACCGGATGCTCGTCCTCAGCGGGCTGCTCGTCGTCGTGCTTGGCTTCGCGTTCCGACTCAATCCCCTGCTCGTCGTCACCTGCGCCGGCATCGTCACGGGGCTCGCGGGCGGGCTCGGGTTGTTCACCACGCTGACCACGCTCGGCCACGCGTTCACCGAGAGTCGGTACGTCGCGATTGTGTGGCTGGTCTTGCCGATCATCGGTCTGCTCGAGCGCGCCGGGCTCAAGGAACGTGCTCGCGATGTCGTCATCCGCGTGCAGGGCGCCACGACCGGTCGCGTGCTGCTCGCATACCTCGCGCTGCGGCAGATCACCGCTGCCCTCGGTCTCGTGTCACTCGGTGGCCATCCGCAGATGGTGCGGCCGCTCATCGCACCGATGGCAGAGGGCGCGGCCGAACGCGACGTCGCCGATCTCGATGATTCGACGCGCCAGCACATACGTGCCCACGCCGCGGCCGTCGACAACATCGGGGTGTTTTTCGGCGAAGACATCTTCATCGCCATCGGCTCGATCCTGCTCATCAAGGGTGTGCTCGAGCAGGTCGGTATTCGTGTGCTGCCGACAGAACTCGCGATCTGGGCCGTACCCACAGCGATTGCGGCGTTCGTGATTCACGGCACGCGCCTGTTGCTCCTCGATCGCCGGCTGAAGCGGCGCGGCAGCGCATGATCACGCTTGAATTCCTGTATCGACTGATGGGGATCCTCACCGGTGCCGCCGCGATCATCAACCTGCGCGATGCGGCGAATCCGAATCGATTGGCAAATGCGGCGTTCTGGGGCCTCTGGAGTGTGTCGTTTCTGGCGGGGTCATATCTGCCCGACATCGCCAATGGTGGGATCATCCTGGCGCTGGTCGCCGTCGCCACACTCCGCGGCGTGAAAGCGTCCGCCGGTGACAGCACCACTTCTGCCGAGCGTGTCGCGAGTGCGGAGCGATGGGGCAACCGATTGTTCCTGCCCGCACTCGCGGTACCGGTCATCACACTTCTCGCCAATGCGACCATCGGTCATATCACGATCGGCGGTCGAGTGCTCGTGGAACCGAAACAGGTCACACTGGTCGCACTGGGCATCGCAACAGTCGTGTCGCTGACGATCGGCATGCTGATGCTCAAGCCGCCACTCCGCGCGCCGCTCGCCGAAGCACGACGCCTGCTCGATGCCGTGGGCTGGGCCGCGATGCTCCCGCAATTGCTCGCAGCACTGGGCGCGGTGTTTGCCGCCGCCGGTGTCGGCAAGGTTGTCTCGACGCTGGCCGCGGGATGGATCCCGTCCGGCGCGCCGCTGCTGTCGGTGATGGCGTTCACGATCGGCATGGCGCTGCTCACGATGCTGATGGGCAACGCCTTCGCCGCGTTCCCCGTGATGATGCTCGGCATCGGCCTGCCGCTGCTCGTGACGGGATTTCACGGCAACGCCACGATCATCGCAGCCATCGGCATGCTGTCCGGCTTCTGTGGTACGCTGATGACGCCGATGGCGGCCAACTTCAACCTCGTGCCGGTCGCGCTGCTCGACCTCGATGATCGGTACGCCGTCATTCGCGCACAGGTACCCACGGCGTTGATGCTGCTCACGGTGAATACGGCGCTGATCTATTTCCTCGCCTTCCCGAACTGACGCCGATGCTGCCAACGCTCACGCCGGTCAGCGCCTCGAAGTTCGCGTCGCTCGCACTGTCGCATGTGACGCGCGAATATCCGAACAAGCTCGAACATGTGCTCACCAGCGATGCGGACCTGTTGTCGCCACGCGTGCTGCATCCGATCTTCTACGGCAGCTTCGATTGGCACTCGTGTGTGCATGGGTACTGGCTGCTCGCCCGACTGCTGCGCCGGGTGCCGTCTCTGCCGGAAGCGCCGACGATTCGCACCTTGTTTGACGCACACATCACACCGGACAACGTCGCCATCGAAGTTGCGTACCTGATGCAGCCCCATCGGGGTACGTTCGAGCGACCATACGGCTGGGCGTGGGCGCACATGCTGTCCGCCGAACTCGCGCACCATGACACTGATAGCGGACGACGATGGAGTGCCACGCTGCAGCCGCTGGCCGATGTGTTCACGTCACGCTGGCTCGACTTCCTGCCGCGAGCGACGTACCCGATTCGCGTCGGCACGCACTTCAACACGGCGTTCGCAATCGCCCTCAGTCACACCTACGCTGTCGGCCACGGCGATGCGCACCTCGCCGCCGCGCTCCGTGCCGCGGCACTCCGCTGGTACGCTGCCGACGTCGCCTGTCAGGCGTGGGAGCCGGGCAGTGATGAATTTCTGTCGTCTGCGCTGACCGAAGCCGAGTGTATGCGGCGCGTGTTGTCTGACGCAGAATTCAGCATCTGGTTCGCAGCGTTCCTTCCGCAGATCGCGAGCGCCACACCGCACTCGCTCTTCTCGCCCGCCGTCGTGAGTGACCGCACCGACGGCAAGATTGCGCACCTCGATGGATTGAATCTCAGCCGCGCGTGGTGCTGGCGTCACATCGCCGGCACCATGTCACCCGATGATCCGCGGCGCGCGATTGCACTGGATGCCGCCGCCCGTCACCTCGACGCGAGCTTGTCACACGTCGAGGGCGACTACATGGGCGAACACTGGCTCGCCACC
>JANLPZ010000151.1:0-10879 GCA_031367535.1 Gemmatimonadaceae bacterium | reverse complement strand
GGTCAGTCACCGCAACTGAGCTCGCGCGGACCGCGTTCCTTCGGGTAGTATTCGGGTATGACACAGTCCGCGTCGTCCACTGATTCTCGCGAGCCGAGAATTCTCCTGGCCGACGCGGACGCGTTTTTTGTGGCCGTTGCCCGGCTCGTCGATCCGGAAGGCGCAGGCAAGGCGTCGCTTTTGATTGTCGGTGGACGTCCGGGGAGTCGCGGCGTCGTCTGCTCGGCGAGCTACGAAGCCCGCGCCTTCGGTGTCCGATCCGGCATGGCAATTTCGCAGGCGCTGCGACTCTGCCCTCAGGCGATGGCCGTGCCTGTGCCACGGCATGCGTGCAGTGACAAGAGCCGCGCGATTCGCGATGTGCTGGCGCGCTTCGCACCGATCGTCGTCGCGGCGAGTGTCGATGAGTTCTATCTCGAGATGACCGGCACGGAAGCGATGTACCACGACGAACCGCTCGCGACCACAGCGCAACGGATGCGCGCTGCAGTATTCGCGGAGACGGGTTGCAGCATCTCGATCGGGGGCGGAACCAGCACGCTGATCGCGAAGATCGCGGCCGGCGCTGCAAAGCCGATTCCGGGGAGTGGTGCAACGGGTGTGCACATTGTACCAGCGGGCCGTGAAGAAGCGTTCATGCGTACGCAGCCGCTCTCGGAAATTCCCGGCATCGGTCCCAAGGCGCAGGAACGCTTGCGCAGCCTCGGTCTGGTTCGAGTCCCGGATGTCCTCGACGCAGATCCGGTCACCATCAGAAGATACCTCGGTGAAAAACTCGCCGAGTGGATCACACGCAAGGCGCGAGGGCACGGGTCGTCGGCGCTGCATGGTCGCGAAACGCAGAAGGGGATGAGTCGGGAGGACACCTTCGATCATGACATCAGCAACTATGCCGAACTTGAAGTGGAATTGCAGCGACTCGCCGTGCGTGTCGTGGCTGACCTGCGTGGCGACGGGCTGCGCGCAAAGACCATCACCGTGAAAATGCGCGAAAACGACTTCACCACACGAAACGCCAGTCGAACGCTTGACACACCGGTCAGCACCGAGCGCGCGGTGTTCACGACCGCGCGTCAGCTGCTGCGTAAACTGCGCACGCACAGACGGCTCCCGGTGCGGCTGCTCGGTGTGCAGCTCACGCAGCTCGATGACGGCGATCTGGCCGAGCAGCTGTCATTGCTGCCTGACGTCACACCGGTCGCGCAAGAGACACCGAAGGATCGCGCTCTGGCAGCGGCAGTCGACCGAGTGCGGGCACGATTCGGCGCCGGAGCAGTGCAGCCGGCGTCGCTGATTGCGCACGCGGCGCCGACGAACATCGAAGACCGCACGGAAACGGATGGTCGTAAGCCCGCGCCACGACGTGCGCGCTGAGTGCTGTCGCTAGTGGTGCCGCGGATCGAGCACGCGAACACCAACCGATGCGCCGAGAAATCGTGCGGACGTTCCGACGACAGCCCACCCGTTCAGCTCCGGCCGCACGATGCCCAGCCTGACTGGTGCGATGGTCATCGCGAATTCGGCCCCAAGTCCGTGGCGCTGATAGAACTTCAGTGACCGATCTGACTGCTGGCCGACGTAACCAAGCCCGAAGTCGATGCGCATCCACTGCAGGCTGTCGCGCGGCGGACCGCCGATGACGATCATCGCCGCGTAGCCGTGTGCTCGCGGCGCGAGGCCCTGTCGGAGGAAACGCACGCCGATGCCATCGTTCATTTCGGCGCCGACCCACATCACATCGCCAACGACGGTTGTGCCGTCGCTGCTACGCATACCGCTCAGACCGACACTCAGGCCACCGGTGGTCTTTGTCGTGTCGGGAGTTGTCGACTGTGCAACGGCGCCTGCAGCTGTGCCGCACAGCAGCAACGCAAGCGATACCCACACACGCAGAGGGCGAATCATCCGCGAAACGTACCTGGCGCGCGCTGCTCCGTCCATCGCGCTCATCGCGCACTCCGGAAAACACGCGGCGCAATCGCGCGTATGGTCCGTGCGAAAACGCGCCACACCAGTCGCTGCGCGCCTTTTACGCCGCGAAGATCAACGGCGTGGTACTCCATCGTCACGACGCCGCCGCGCGACGCCTTGAATCCTGGCGCACCGCTGGAGGCATGGAGTCGCACATCATCGCGTCGCGCCGCCTGCATCGTCAGCAGGCTCAGACGACGATAGAGCCCGAGCTGCTGCGGCAGTGCGGTATCGTATCCGAACACCGGGTTGGTCATCACATCCTCCACGCGGTACGACAGGTACGCCGAAACCAGGCGTCCGTCGTGGATCAGGCCCTCGCCACTGAATACACCCGTCCGCATTGCGTGTGCCAGCCACGCCGCCGAGAAGTGTGGATTGAGTTGCGAGTGTTTATCACCGTAGAGAATCCAGTACAACGTGGCAATGCGTGGTGCGTCGGCAGCACTGAGCGCCACGCATCGCATTGGTGCGTCGATCGACAATGCGAGATCACGGCGAACATTGCGGATCCGCCAGAATTCCTCGCGCCGCGGATCCTGATGAAAAACAAGGCGACTTGGTATCAGCTCCGTGCCCGCATCGCGCAGACGTGACATCGTCTCGGCGCTCACCTCCGCGTTCATTCGCCGTTCCATTCGATGTCGCGCGTGATCCAGCGCCTCGGATCCATGCCGGCAAGCGCCGACGATGCGAGCAGGTGTGCCCACGCGACGCACTGCAGTCGCTGCGGCCACGGATCGTCGATCGCGTCGAGCAATCCTGCACCGGGACCCACTGGCGCGTGATACATGCGCATCGCCAATCGGCTTCTGAAATACTGATGCGGCGCTGGCTCGCACAACGTGCCTGGCGCCGCTGCACTCGGATCGAGCAACGTCCGCACCACATCCGGCGCGCTTCTGAAGCAATGCACACCACTTGTGAGCCGTGGATTGCATTCGATGGCCGCCAGCCCCGATGGCGTATCGATGAAATCGAATGCGAATTGACCCGTGAGTCGGTGATGTGTCATGAACTGCTGCACCCAGTGAAGGACGCCCGCATGGCGGACACTATGCAAGGCAATCGCGGCGCCACGCGGTCCGGCCGTGGTGTCGACGGCGTACGTGACGTGCGCATCCACCCGTCCGTTCGTCGTCACGCTCCAACTGCAGAGTGCTGGGCCGATCAGGTGCTCCTGCGCAATCCACGCCTGATTCTGCACACCATCCAGTACCGGCAGTGATTCATCGCTATGCCACGCCAGCACGCTCGTCGCGAAACGTGAATACCGTCGCTTCAGGATGTACATACCCTGCGGCAGCGTTCGGAGCGTGTCGGTGCGGTCCAGCAGCCAGGTGGCAGGCCTGCGGACGCCCGCCGCATCGCACGCCGACATGAAGCGCCACTTGTCGTGCAATGGGCCCAGTACCGACAGCGGTTCACACGCGACACGCGCGCCGAATTCATCGCGTTGTGCGGCGAGATGAAAAATTTCCTCGCAGGTCGGCACGATGACGTCACTACGCAGCCGAGCGACGAGTGTCCGCACGGCAGCTACGTACGCGGCGCGTCCGTCACGTGGCGCTGGAAGGACATGCGCGCTCGCGATCAGCCGTGACCCACGACAAATATGCCAGCGGTGTGTGTCCGCCACATCTACGACGTGACCCGCGCGGGCACACAGCCGAGCCAGTTCGAGGGTCGCCGGCGCACGGGCGCCCGTCAGCAGGACTCGCATCGCTCCATGCAGGGCAAGCTCCACTCACGAGGCCACGCCGTCTACGGGGGCGATGCGGTCGCCCGATGGTGCCGCCCGCGCTACTTTCCGCCCTCATGTCCATGACCGAGAAACTTGACCTCCTCGCGCGGCGTCGCGCCGAGGCCGAATTGGGCGGTGGCGCCGCGCGCCTCGCCGCACAACACGAGAAGGGCAAACTGTCGGCGCGCGAGCGACTCGACATCCTGCTCGACGAAGGATCATTCGTCGAGATGGACAAGTTCGTGACCGCCCGCTCCGATGCCACCGGCGTGTATGGAGACGGCGTCGTCACCGGCTACGGTCGGATCGAGGGTCGAATGGTCTACGTGTTTTCGCAGGACTTCACGGTGCTCGGCGGATCGCTCGCCGAAGCGCACTCGAAGAAGATCTGCAAGATCATGGACCATGCGGTCCGCAATGGTGCTCCAGTTATCGGCCTCAATGACAGCGGCGGCGCGCGCATTCAGGAAGGGGTCGTGGCACTCGGCGCGTATGCCGACATCTTTCTGCGCAATACGCTGGCGAGCGGCGTGGTGCCGCAGATTTCTGCGATCCTTGGGCCGTGTGCCGGTGGGGCGGTGTACTCACCAGCAATCACGGACTTCATCTACATGGTCCGCGGTACGAGCTACATGTTCGTCACCGGACCGAACGTTGTGAAGACCGTCACGCACGAAGACGTCACGATGGAAGAACTCGGTGGTGCGGACACGCATGCCGGCACGTCCGGTGTCGCCCACTTTGCGTGTGATTCCGAGATCGCGTGCCTGACGCAGATTCGCGACCTGTTCCGCTTTGTCCCGTCGAACAACCTCGCCGATGCGCCGCGAGGCGCCGGCACCGATCCGCATGACCGTCGCGATGAGTCGCTGCTCGACGTGGTCCCGGAAAATCCGAACAAGCCGTACGACATGCTTGACGTGATCCGTCGAGTCGTCGACGACGGTGAGTTTTACGAGGTGCACAAGGACTATGCACAGAACCTGCTGTGCGGATTCGCGCATCTCGGTGGCGCGAGCATTGGGATCGTTGCCAATCAGCCCGCAGTGCTGGCTGGTGTGCTGGACATTGCCGCGTCCATGAAGGGTGCGCGGTTCATCCGTTTCTGCGATGCGTTCAACATCCCCATCGTGACCTTCGAGGATGTGCCGGGCTTTCTGCCAGGCGTGGCACAGGAGCACGGTGGCATCATCCGTCATGGCGCGAAGTTGCTGTATGCGTACTGTGAAGCGACGGTACCGAAGCTGACCGTCATCACGCGCAAAGCGTACGGCGGCGCGTACGACGTGATGAGTTCCAAGCACATTCGCGGCGATTTCAACGTGGCCTGGCCGACTGCGGAAATCGCCGTGATGGGCCCGAAAGGTGCGGTGGAAATTATTTACAAGCGCGAGATTGCCGACGCGGATGATCCCGCACTGGCGCTCGATGCGAAGGTCGAGGAATACCGTCAGCAGTTTGCGAATCCGTACATGGCCGCCGCATGGGGCTACGTCGATGACATCATCGACCCGCGGGACACGCGACCGCGCCTGATCGACGCCCTCGCGACATTGGCGTCCAAGCGGGATCGCAATCCGCCGCGGAAGCACGGCAACATTCCGCTCTGACGCAGCGGCGTTTGGCGGGTGGTCGACTGCTGCACAAACGGACAGTTGGCGGGCGCTTCTGTAGCGCGTCCGCCACGCACGATTTACGACAGGGATGGTAACAGCGGCCGTTCCTGTGTCCGGTGTGAGCTCGTAAAGCGTTGCAGGAAAATGCGTTGAGAATGAGTGGTGGGGTTCGATCGGAAGGTGGTCCGACGCCTGCTCTATAGGGACACATGCTGCGGTCGGGACCGCTGCGACCCTCCCCACGATCCTCGTCATCATGCGCAATCTCGTTGTTCTCGCCTTCGGTGCGACCCTGCTTACGGCTCCGCGAACCGCGGCCGCGCAGACCTTCACCTCGAACGTCACTGGAACGCAGGTCACCGCGAACGTCGGCTCGTACGCTGTCGCATACAACTTCGCCGATGCCGGCTCCGTGTATGTCGGGCCGTACCTGCTGACCTTCGACATGTTCGACAGTGCGATCAAGCCGATCGTCTGCGTCGACTTCAACAATCACTTCCAGAGCGCGGCGCCGTACCTGGCCAACCTGACGCTGCTCTCGAGCGACGACGCGACCATGGCGTCCCGGACGCGCATCGGGCAGCTGCTCGGCGGCGACGAGAGCATCACGCGCTACACGAAGATGGTCTGGCTGGCAACGCAGTTCGAAACGGCGCCTACGACCCAGTGGGGCGGTATCCACGGTGCGATCTGGAGCCTGCAGGGCACGTCGGGCACGCCGTCGGCGAGCGTGAATCCGGACATCCAGTTCTGGCTCGACCAGCTCGTCAACGCGGACCTGTCGACCGTCAACCTGAGCGGATTCGCCGTCGTCACAGACTCCCAGACGCTGAACGGCTTCGGTGGTTCACAGGAATTTCTCGTGCGCTCGAACGTGGTGCCCGAGCCGTCGACCTGTCTGCTGTTGGCGACAGGCCTGCTCGGTGTGATGGTCATCGCCCGCCGTCGCCGCGCGGTCTGAGGCTTTAATCAAGGGGGCAGCGTTTCAAGGGGTCAGAGCACGTGAACGCGGACAAGTGCTCTGACCCCTTGCACCGCACCCAAGGGACGCCCGAAAGGCTTCGGATCAAATCGCCGTGCCCCTGATCCCCCAAATCTCGTTCAAGTGCTCTGACCCCTTGAAACCGTTCAAGTGCTCTGACCCCTTGAAATCGGACCCCTTGAACGACGCGCCCCGACCGCGGTACGCTAACTTCGTGGATCGCTGACGCGCCCCTGTTCCCGGCGCGCGCGACTTCCCTGACCGATCGCCGCTTCGTGATATCGAAACTCCTCGTCGCCAACCGTGGCGAGATTGCCTTGCGCGTCATCCGCGCCTGCCGAGAACTCGGCATCGCCAGCGTCGCGGTCTACAGCGATGCGGATGCCCGCGCGCCCCACGTGCGCGAGGCGGATGAAGCGGTCAACATCGGCCCGGCACCGGCCGCGCAGAGTTACCTGGTCGGCGAGCGCATTCTCGACGCGGCGCGCCGCACCAGTGCGGATGCCGTACATCCCGGCTACGGATTTTTGTCCGAGCGCGAATGGTTTGCGCGTGCCGTGCGTGACGCGGGCCTGATCTGGGTCGGACCGCCGGCTGAGGCGATCGCCGCGATGGGCAGCAAGACCGCCGCACGCACGCTGGCTGTCGCCGCCGGTGTTCCGGTGGTTCCCGGCACCACGACCGCGTTGCGCGATGCGGCCGAAGCACGTGAAGTCGCCGATAGTTTCGGCTATCCGGTCCTGCTCAAGGCCGCGGCCGGCGGCGGCGGCAAAGGTATGCGCGTCGTGCGTACCGCCGACGACTTGCCGAGCGCCTTGGCCTCGGCGCAGCGTGAAGCGTTGAATGCCTTCGGTGACGATGCGGTCTATATCGAGAAGTACATCGAAGGACCGCGCCATGTCGAAATTCAGGTGCTCGGCGACACTCACGGCACGATGCTGCATCTCGGGGAGCGCGAGTGCTCCGTGCAGCGGCGCCACCAGAAGATGATCGAAGAGGCGCCGAGCATCGCCGTGTCGCCAGAACTGCGCGCGCGCATGGGCGCGACCGCTGTCGCAGCTGCACGCGCCGCAGGCTACGTGAACGCCGGCACCTGTGAGTTTCTGCTCGATCGGCAGGGGAACTACTACTTCCTCGAGATGAACACGCGCATTCAGGTCGAACATCCGGTCACTGAACTCGTGACGGGCATCGACCTGGTGCAGTGGCAAATCCGCATCGCCGGTGGCGAGCGATTGCCGTTCGTGCAGGAACTGATCGTGCCGCGCGGCTGGGCGATCGAGTGTCGCATCACGAGCGAAGACTTCCAGAACGGATTTCTGCCGTCAACGGGTCGTATCACATCACTGCAGATTCCATCAGGCCCGGGAGTGCGCTGGGATGGTGGTATTGAAGTCGGCAGTGACGTCGGTCTCTTCTACGACCCGATGCTCGCCAAGCTGATCGTCTATGCCGGAACACGCGACGCTGCGATCGATCGCATGCATCGTGCGCTGCTGGAGCTGCAGATCGAAGGCGTCGAGACATCGCGCGAGTTTCACTTGCGCATGATGGAGGATGCCGAGTTCCGCAGCGGCGACATTACGATTCAGTGGCTGGAAGCAAAGCTCCCGGAGCTCAGCGCAATTCTTCCATCGCCAGATGACCTGCGCGCCGCCGTCATTGCAGCAGCCTTGATGGCGGAACGCGATCGCAATGCGGTCCGCGCCGCGACACCTGGCGTCGGTGCGCCGGACAGTTCCACCGCCTGGCAGCGCGCCGCGCGTCTCGAAGGACTGCGCAGCGCATGAACGAATCCGCGACGGTCACGATCGAACGAATTGCCGCCGGCGGTGATGGCATCGCGCGACATGACGGCATGGTGGTATTCGTACCGCGCGCCGTGCCGGGCGATGTCGTGTCGGTCTCCCTCACACGACAGCGCACATTCGCGCGCGGACAGATTCTCGAGCAGCTCACGGCATCGCCGGATCGCGAGCCGGCGCCATGTCCGCACTACAACGGGGATCGCTGCGGCGGCTGCCAGCTTCAGGGCCTGCAGTATCCGGCGCAGCTCGCGATCAAGGGTGAGCTGGTGCGTGACGCGTTGGTACGCATCGGCAAGCAGCATGTCGAGGCGGTGCACGTCACGGGCAGTCCGTCCCCATGGCGCTATCGCAACACACTGACGCTCGCGATGCAACGAGATCGCTTGCGGCCGAGTGGCTGGATGGCCGGCATGCACGTCGCCGGCGATCCGACGCAGCTGTTCGAGCTCAAGGAATGTCTGCTCGCGATGCCGGCAGTCATGGACGGCTGGCATCAATTGATGCGCGTCGCCGAGAACCTGCCGCGCTCGACAGCATTGCGTGTGACCGTTCGCCAGCTGTTGTCCGGCGGTCTTGCGCTCACGGTCGAAGGCGGCGCGCAGTGGAAGCAATCAGCCATCGAGCTGCTCGTGCAGGGAGTGCCGTCCATTCACGCCATCTGGTGGGTGCGTGATGATGAAGTGCGTGCACTGCGATTCGATCGTCGCACCGTGCAGGAAGCCGGTGCCAGTTTTGCACAGGTTAACCCGGCCGTCGCCGCGTTGCTGCGAAACTATGTCGTCACGCAGGTCGAGGCGCTCAATCCTGATGCGGTGGTCGATGCGTACGCCGGCAGCGGTGCGCTCTCGGCGCTGCTGCGTCGCGCTGGTCGCCGCATCACCGCCATCGAGCTCGACCAGGAAGCGTCCGCAGTGGCCGGCGCCGTGCTGCGTGACGATGCGCAGTCGCGCGTTCTCAACGGTCGTGTCGAGCACCTGTTGCCGCACGGCTTGCCGGCCGGTGTCGTGGTGCTCAATCCTCCGCGTGCCGGCGTCGATGCGACGGTGCCGCCGATGATCGCGGCGCCCGCGGCGCAAGTGCAGCGTGTGGTATACGTCAGCTGCGATCCCGCCACACTCGCGCGCGACATCAATCGGCTGGGCAGTGGATGGCGCGTGACGGCAGTTGAGTCGTTCGACATGTTTCCACAGACCTCGCACGTCGAAACCGTCTGCACGATCGACCGGGTGCCATCATGAAATACATCGTCGAAGTGCGCGGTGATCGCCACGAAGTCGAGATTGGCCCGGACGGCGTCACGTTCGATGGCCAGCGCGTCGTCGCCAGCCTCACCGACGTGCCCGGATCACCAGTCCGACAGGTCACGATCGGCAACGCGGTGCATGGCGTGATTGCGCGACGTGGTGCGAATCGCGGTGAGTACACGATCCTGCTCAACGGTCACCGCTTCGCCGTCGAAGCGCTCGACGCGCGCACCCGCGCGATTCGCGATCTCTCCGCCGCGACCGCAGGTGTCGCAGGTCCGGCACCGCTCGTTGCACCGATGCCCGGCATGATCGTGCGAGTGTCCGTCGTTCCGGGCGACGTGGTAGTCGCCGGGCAGGGACTGATCGTGATGGAAGCGATGAAGATGGAAAACGAACTGCGCGCCGCCGGCCCGGGCACGGTGACGGCCGTGCGCGTTATCCCGGGCACGGCCGTGCAGAAAGGGGCCATTCTCGTCGAGCTGTCCTGACGGCAATTCGGCATTTCGGTGCCAGTGCACTCAATCACCAATGCGTGAGTGCACTGTCACCGAAATGCGATCGCTCGCTCAGCGACCGAACCAGTAGCTCGCCTTCACCAGGAACACGTTCTTCGGCTGCTGCGCGAACAGGTCGCTCCAGCCCGGCTGCAATCCAACGTCGGTCGGTGCGCCCGTGAATGCATCGCGGCCCTGTGACCAGACGAAGAACAACACTGAACCCGGTCGATATTCCCACCGCACCACGTTGTTGGTGCGCAGCTGCGCGAAGCGGAAACCTTCCGGCGCACCCCGCTGCGTGTACGGTGTGAAGCGCAGGGTGTTGTCGCTCGAGCGGCCGTCAGCCAGAGCACGCCAGTCTGAATACTGCCCCGTGCTCACGAACGGCTGCAGGTAACTCTCGAAGCTCAGTCGCGGCGTGATCGTGTAGTTGAGCCGGAACGTGACGGAACTGGTGGACTGATAGAGGCGGCCGAACGTGTAGTGCGTCGTGCCGGAATCGGCGAAGTTCCCCAGCCACTGCTGATCGTCGATGTTGCGTCCGTATCCGAGGTTCACGCTGCCGTTCAGCTGACCACCGACGCGGAACTGCGCGCCCACACCCAGGTCCCAGTTGCTGCCACGTCCATCCAGACGGCGTCCACCGAATGCATTGAAACTCGGTGCAATCGCCTTGCGACTGTCGCCGTCGGTGCCCATCCACATCTGCACGCGCCGTGGGCGGAACACGACCGGACCGCCGCGTGCATCACGATCGGAATACGTCGCGAACACATTGTTGATGCCGATGCCCGTGTATGCGCTCCAGAATGTCTTGAACTGCCCGTTGGCGTTGATGTTGCCACCATTGCCGATCACGAGACCGCTGGTGTTGGTCGTGCCGTAGGCGTTGAAGTTCAACTGGCCCCGACGGAACACGCTGAAGGGTTTCGTCGGTCGCCATGCGAACCACGCTGACGCGCCCGCTTCGTCGCTCCGCGTGCGGAAGCCGAGGTCATTGATCTCGAATCCCGG
>JANLPZ010000129.1:0-23282 GCA_031367535.1 Gemmatimonadaceae bacterium | reverse complement strand
CGTCGCCATGCTTCCTGCCTTGACGACCACGGCAACCAGCGACCGAACGGTGCTCGCCGCCGTGGCTGCGCGCGTGACGAGTGTGCGGACCATCCTCGCGCCCAGCGACTCCAGTGATGTGGTCAAGGTTGTCGAGGCGTTTCATGCGGCGTTGGCCGCCGGAGACACTACTTCGGCGCTGCGCCCGCTCGCTGCCGACGTCGTCATTCAGGAGAGCGGTGGCGTCGAATCGCGCGCAGACTATGCGCAGCATCACCTGGTCGGCGACATCGCGTTTGCTCGCGCCGTACCCTCAGTGCGGAGCGCCGTGCGTGTCGTGATCGTCGGTGACGCGGCCTGGACGACAGCCACGAGTACGACCAAAGGTACCTATCGCGATCGGACGATCAATTCGATCGGCGCGGAGTTGATGGTGCTCTCGCGGAGTAATGGCGTGTGGCAGATTCGCGCGATTCACTGGTCGTCGCGGACGCCGCGTGTGTGATGGCGCACGCGTTGGCGGCCAGCCGTGGGCATCAGATCACGCGAGCATGCCGATACTCCGACCAACCAGACGGACGCTGGACCACTATGGCGCTTCGCCCTCGCTTGCCCAGAACTCGTGAGCACCGCGTCCGGCGCCATTCTGACGCTCAACGCAGGGTCGTCGAGCATCCGGTTCGCAGTCTATTCCGCGATGGACAGCCTTCCATGCGTACTCGCCGGCAAGGTCGACCGCATCGGACTGAGTGGCACACGAATATTGCTGTCCGTCGGGGCCGACACATCGACGCGCGTTCCGCAGCGACTGGGCGGTGCGAACTTTCGCAGCGCAGGCGCGGCATTCCTCGATTGGTTCGAGGCGCAAACGGTCTTCGCCTCTGTCCGCGCCGCCGGTCACCGAGTCGTGCACGGACTGCAGCACGCCGAGCCGGAACGCATCACGCCTCGACTCCTCGCGCAGCTGCGACGTATCACACCCTACGCGCCGGAACATCTGCCGCAGGAACTGTCGCTCATCGATGCGCTCGCGGTGCGATATCCCGAGTTGCCGCAGGTCGCCTGTTTCGACACCGCGTTCCATCGCAACATGCCAAGCGTCGCCAAACGCCTGCCGATTCCACGACGCTTTGCGACGCACGGCATTGAACGGTACGGATTCCACGGCTTGTCGTATGCGTTTCTGATGGAGGAACTGCGGCGGCAGGATCTGCGCGCGGCCGGAGGCCGGGTGATTCTCGCGCATCTCGGCAACGGGGCAAGCCTTGCCGCTGTGCGCGGCGGCCAGAGCATCGACACCAGTATGGGATTCACGCCGGCAGCCGGCCTGATGATGGGCACGCGGACGGGCGATCTGGATCCCGGCGTCGCGTCGTACCTGATGCGGTCACTAGGCATGACGCCGACACGATTTCAGCGGATGGTGAATCACGAATCCGGACTCAAGGGCGTCTCCGCGACGACCTCGGACATCCGCGATCTGCTCGCGCGCGAGGCCACCGATACGCGAGCGGCGGACGCCGTGAATCTCTTCTGTTATCAGGCGAAAAAGTGGATCGGTTCATACGCAGCGGTGCTCGGCGGTGTCGAAACGTTGGTGTTTGCGGGAGGCATCGGGGAGCACGCTCCGCTGATTCGATCTCGCATCTGCGATGGCCTCGACTTTCTGGGCATCGACATCCATCCCGAACGCAACGCTGCCGGCGCTCCCGTCATCTCCCGTGACGATGCACGCGTCAGGGTCCGTGTCATTGCGACGAACGAAGAGCTCATGATCGCACGCTCTGTGCATCGACTTCTCCCGTCCCTCACTGCATCGGATCGCTGAGCCATGCATGCCGCTACCCTCACGCCTGAGCTGTTGCGCAGTATCGATGCCTACTGGCGCGCCGCCAACTATCTCGCGGTCGGACAGATCTATCTCTACGACAATCCGCTGCTGAAACGTCCGCTCGTGTTGTCCGACATCAAGCGGATGCTGCTAGGCCACTGGGGCACGACACCGGGCCAGAACTTCATCTACGCACATCTCAATCGGGTCATCAAGAAGTTCGATCTCGACATGATCTATGTCTCCGGTCCCGGGCATGGGGGACCGGCGGTGGTGGGCAACACCTATCTCGAGGGCACGTACAGCGAGGTGTATCCCCACATCAGCCGCGACGAGGCCGGACTGCAGCGCCTGTTCAGGCAGTTCTCGTTTCCCGGCGGAATTCCGAGCCACGCATCGCCGGAGTGCCCAGGCTCGATTCACGAAGGCGGAGAGCTTGGCTACTCGCTCAGCCATGCGTTCGGCGCGGTGTTCGACAATCCGGAGTTGGTGGTGGCGTGCGTGATTGGCGACGGTGAGGCCGAGACCGGACCGCTCGCGACCGCCTGGCACTCCAACAAGTTCCTCAGCCCGGTGACGGATGGCGCGGTGTTGCCGATCTTGCATCTGAACGGCTACAAGATCGCGAACCCGACGGTGCTGGCCCGAATTCCACGCGAAGAGCTCGAACAGCTCCTGCGCGGATATGGCTGGGCCCCGCTGTTTGTGACAGGCACCGAGCCCGACGCAATGCATGAAGCCATGGCGTCGACACTGGATGCCGCGATTGTACAGCTGAAGATGATTCAGCGTGACGCGCGCATACACGGCACGTCAGGCCGCGCGCACTGGCCGATGATCGTGCTCGATTCACCCAAAGGTTGGACAGGTCCAAAAATCATCGACGGGCGTGCGAATGAAGGGACGTTCCGATCGCATCAGGTACCGCTGACCGACTTCGCGGCCAAGCCGGAGCATCTCGCGCAACTGGAGAACTGGCTGCGAAGCTATCGGCCCGAAGAACTCTTCGATGCGCACGGCGCATTGATGCCGGAACTGGCGGCGCTGGCTCCCCTCGGCACGCGTCGCATGGGCGCCAATCCACACGCCAACGGTGGCCTGCTGCTGCGCGACCTGGACATGCCCGGCTTTCGGGACTACGCCACGGATGTGCCGGTTCCCGGCGTGCCAGGTATCGGCGACACGCGCGTTCTCGGTCCATTTCTGCGCGACGTAACCAAGCACAACAGCGCGCAGCGGAACTTTCGGATCTTCGGTCCTGATGAAACGGTCTCGAATGGGCTGGCCGCCGTCTTCGAGGCGACCAATCGGCAGTGGGACGCGGACACCGCGCCGAACGACGAATTTCTCGCGCCGACCGGCCACGTCATGGAGATGCTCAGCGAGCACCAGTGCGAGGGATGGCTCGAGGGCTACCTCCTTACTGGCCGGCATGGACTCTTCAATTGCTATGAAGCGTTCGTCCACATCGTCGATTCGATGTTCAATCAGCACGCGAAGTGGCTGGCGGTGACGTCGCGGCTGCCGTGGCGCAAGCCGATTGCCTCGCTGAATTATCTGCTGGCGTCACACGTCTGGCGTCAGGATCACAACGGCTTCACGCATCAGGATCCTGGGTTCCTCGACGTCGTGATGAACAAGAAGGCAGAGATCGTGCGCATCTACCTGCCGCCCGATGCGAACTGCCTGCTCTCAGTGATGGATCATTGTCTGCGCAGTCGGCACTATGTGAATGTGGTGGTGGCCGGCAAGCACCCCGCGCCGCAGTGGCTGAATATCGACGACGCCGCGGCGCACTGCGCAGCCGGCGTGGGCGTCTGGCACTGGGCCAGCAACGGCGCGACATGTGAGACCGACGTGGTGCTGGCATGCGCCGGTGATGTGCCGACGCTCGAAACACTGGCCGCAGTCTCGATACTGCGTCACCATCTGCCCGACCTCAGCATCCGCGTTGTCAACATCGTCGACCTCATGAAACTGCAACCCGAGCGCGAGCATCCGCACGGGCTCACCGATGCCGCCTTCGACGAGATCTTCACGACCGACAAGCCGATCATCTTCGCGTTTCACGGCTATCCCTGGCTGATCCATCGGCTGACGTATCGCCGCACGAACCACCGCAACCTGCATGCCCGCGGCTACAAGGAAGAAGGCACGATCACGACACCGTTCGACATGACGGTGCGGAACGACATCGACCGATTTCATCTCGCCATGGACACCATCGACCGGCTGCCGCAGACCGGCGAGGCCGGCATCGCGTTGAAGCAGTCGTTGGCGCAGAAGCTGCTCGAGCACACCGCCTATATCGAACGGTACGGCGAGGATCTGCCAGAGATCCGGGCGTGGCGGTGGAGCGCGACGCAGTAGCCGCATCGTGACTCCACTGCACGCTCGCGTTCGATGAGCGGCGTCGCCTTGACGGGTCGGACCGAACCACGCTATTTTACGCTGCGTAAAGGGTGCGGCACGTGCGCGCTCGGATCGCAATGCGTCGCCACTGGACGCTGTCATTCACCAAGCCACCTCCGATCGCCGTGAAGCCATTGCCGCCGGTTCGAATGCACAGTCACGCGGGGAAGCTACTGCACGCGCTGCTGACCGTGATTGCCGTCACCGGCTGCGCGTCTGTCCCCAACGTCGGTCTGTCCGGCGTGCAGGAAACCACGAGCCAGCGCACCGGTCTGCGCGTGCAGTGGGTGCAGAATCGTCCGGAAGACTCCGTGGCGCAGGCGTACGTCCGGCGTGCGCTCGCGGGTGAGGTCCCCGTCGATTCGGCGATTCAGATCGGCTTGCTTCGGAACAAGCGTCTCCAGGCGTCCTTCGAAGATCTGGGCATCGCGCAAGCGGATCTCGTTCAGGCGGGATTGTTCGGCAATCCGGTGCTCTCGGCCGGCAAAGCATTCGCCCGCGGCGGCGGAACAGGCATTCAGTCGATCGGTGTCGCGTTGCCATTCATCAATTTTCTGCAGCGACCGCTTCGGCAACGCGTAGCCCGGCAGGAGTTCGACGCCGCACGCGCGCGCATGAGCGCGACGGTCCTCAATACCGCAGCCGACATTCGGATCGCCTACATCAACGCACAGGCGGCGCTGCAGCTGCTCGAGTTGCGGCGCACCGTCTTGATGGCAATGGATGCAAGCGCGATCGCGGCCACCGCCATTCACGATGCCGGCAACCTGTCGGACTTCGATCTCGCGCAGGAACGTGCGCAGGCCGCCGACGCGCGCCTCGAAGTCTTCCGCGCCGAGGGCGATGCACGGGTCGCTCGTGCCGAGCTGGAACGTGTGATGGGCGTCGGCGGCGGCCAGTCGTGGACACTGACCGCGCGGTTGTCAACGCCAGCGGATACGATGGTAGCCGAAGCAGCACTGACGGAGACCGCATTGTCGCGGCGTCTCGACCTGCGCGCCGCACGCAGTGATGCGAGCGCCGCTGCACAGCGCCTCGGCCTCACACGCGCGTTCGCCCTCTTGCCGGACGGCACCTTCGGCGCGACGTATGAGCGGGATCCCGACGGCACGTTCATCGGCGGTGCGGTTTCCGTTCCGCTGCCGTTGCTGGATCGCGGCCAGGCGCGCGTTGCGGGTCACCGTGCGCTGTTGCGTCAGGCTGCCGCACGCCACGACGCACTGGTGGTCGAAATCGGCGCTGAGGTTCGGCAGCTCAGTGCCACGCTCGCGTCGGCACGCGACCGGGAGGACCATCTGCGCCGCGTGGTACTGCCGCTGCGCCGGCAGGTCGTGACGGAGTCGCAGAAGTTCGTCAACGCCATGGAGCACAGCATCTTCACCTTGCTGCTGGCGAAGCAGGCGGAGATCGATGCCGGGCAGGCTTACATCGAAGCACTGCGTGACTATTGGCTGACCCGCGCACGGCTCGAGCGCTCTGTTGGTGGCACGTTCGCGCCGTTGACGGCAGCGGAACGCACAGCGCACGCGGCCACACTCGACAGTACCGGCCGCACCACACCCCTCAACTGAGCGCACGGCAGCATGAGTGACCCTTCGATTTCGCGACGCACGATGCTGGAGCACGGCCTCACCGCCCTCGCCGCCGGTGCCGCAGCGGCGTCGCTGGCGCAGGCGCAGCACGCCGGCATGGTGATGCCACCGGCACCGACGCCACCCGCGCCCGCGTCGGGCGCACGACGTGCACCCGCGCTGCGGCGGCCGCGCACGCCGGGACAGCCACGCCGCGATTACACGCCGGTGATCACACCAAACGGCGAGACGCTGCCGTTCCAGATCGTCGACAACGTAAAAGTATTTCATCTGATCGCGGGTCCGGTCGACCACGAGTTTGCCCCGGGTCTCAAAGGATCGTGCTGGGGATACAACGGCCGCACCATCGGTCCCACGATCGAAGCTGTGGAAGGCGATCGCGTTCGCATCTACGTCACGAATCGCCTGCCCGAACCGACAAGCGTGCATTGGCATGGCATCATCCTGCCGTCCGGCATGGACGGGGTGTCCGGTGTCAGTCAGGCGCCGATTCCGCCTGAAGAGACATTTCGATACGAATTTGACCTGCATCAGCACGGCACGTTCATGTATCATCCGCACTACGACGAAATGATTCAGCAGGCACTCGGCATGATGGGCATGTTCGTCGTGCACGAGCGCGGCGCGCGGCGGCGGCCCGACAAGGACTTCGCGCTGCTGTCGAGCGAGTGGCGCATGCAGCTCGGAACCACGCGCCCGCTCCCGACGGAGATGACGGACTACAACCTGCTGACGTTCAACAGCAAGGCGTTTCCCGGTACCGCACCGCTCGTGATTCAGCTCGGCGACGATGTGCGGATCCGACTGGGAAACCTGAGTGCGATGAGTCATCATCCGATTCATGTCCACGGCTTGCAGTGGCGTGTCGTCGCTACCGGTGGCGACCCGATTCCTGTTGCCGCCCAAGTCACGGAAGCGACGACGCTCGTACCGGTCGGGACGACGCGTACCGTCGAGTTCACCGCGACCAATCCGGGCGATTGGGCGATGCACTGTCACATGACGCACCACACGATGACACAGATGGGCCACAGCGGCGTGAATCTGGTCGGCGTCGATGAAACGAAAATCGACGCCGCCACGGCCGCGATTCTGCCGCAGTACATGACGATGGGTCAGACCGGTATGGGCGATATGGGCGCCATGGGCATGGCCGTGCCGAAGAACTCCATTCCCATGCTCGGCGCGCCGGGTCCCAAGGGTCACGTCGACATGGGTGGCATGTTCACACTGCTCAAGGTGCGCGAGCGCGTCACAGGACAGACAGATCCGGGGTGGTACGCCGACCCTGCCGGCACCGTCGCGCGCGCCGCTACCGCCGACGAGATGCGTCGTGACGGTATCGCGGTATGACTCCCGACGGTGACTGCTGATCACCCTGCAGTTTCCCGCCACGCACGTGTGAGACACACGCGCGAGTTCCTCATTCATCGCTTCACGACACGGACATCATCATGCCCCGCACATCACGGATTTCCCGCACGCTGCTCCTGACACTCGCCATCGCAGCGCCGCTGTACGCGCTGGCGCATCCCAAGCTCGTCTCTGCAGTGCCGGCGGCGAACAGTCACGTGATGGCGGTTCCAGCCGCCGTTCGCCTCACGTTCCAGGAGAGGCTCGAACCCGCACTCAGCCGGATCACGATGATGCACGCCGGCGTGCATTCTGTGACGCTCGGTGCCGTTGCCGCCGATAGTGCCGACAACAAGACACTCGTCGCATCGCTCAAGACACCGATGGGCACGGGTGTGTACACCGTGACGTGGCAAGCTGCCGGAGCCGACGGGCATCCGATGCGCGGCTCGTACACGTTCACGGTCGACGCACCGCCGGCGAAGTAGCAACAACGCTGCGGTATACCACTTGCTGGTTTGCCTGATCGCTATCGCACCAACCGCTGAATTCAACAGGTACCGATCAGGAGCGTTACTCAATGCAGGACTCGATGCAAGACTCTAAGAGCACTGATACGCATATGAACCACAGCCAGCACGCCGGAATGCAGAACCCGTACACGCCGCTCCTCGTGTCGATCGGCGTGTCGTTCGTGGTGATGTTCGGGTTGATGTATTCGATGGCCGATCGCCCAGGCAATGTGTTCGTTAACCTCAGCAACGTGTACATGACGGGGCTCATGGCGGGCTCGATGCTGCCAGTCATGCTCGTCACGATGCCGGGGATGTTCATGAACCGGCAAACGAACCTGATCTTGTGGGTCGCTTCGGTGGCGGCGCTCCTGCTGTTCTGGCTGCTGCTGCGGAACGAGGCCGGTGTCGGCGACCGCCAGTTCATGCGGGCGATGATTCCTCATCACTCGGCCGCGATTCAGATGTGCGAGGAATCGTCACTGTCGGACTCGCGCGTGAAAAGATTGTGTGATGATATCGTCGCGTCGCAACGGCAGGAAATTGAAACGATGAAGGCACTGCTGGTCGAGAAGCGATGACATCGCCGACACGTTCGCCCCTGCTGCCCGGACACACGCGTCGTTCATTCGCCAGGCTGTGCAGTGCGTTGTGCATCGGCTGTGTTGTCCCCGCCACCAGCAGCGCGCAAGTCGACTTCTACAATACCGACGCCGGGCGACCGCTGCGGATCGCGGATGCCTACACGATCGAACACCGCGGCGTGGAGTTTCAGGCCGCGCCGATACGCGTCGAACGATCGCGCGGTGGTGTGTATGCGTGGGGTGCCGAGCCACGCCTCGAGTATGGCATACTGCCGCGTACGCAGATCGAGATCGGTTTGCCGTTCGTCGTCAGTGATGCCAGCGGACTCGGTCGCACCACGGCCGGTATCGCGGGCATCGACCTCTCCATCTTGCACAACCTGAACGTTGAAACGTCCATCCCGGCGCTTGCCGTCGGCGTCGACGCGCTTCTTCCCGCCGGTCCGTTTGGTCCGGCGCGAACCTACGTCTCCGCACTTGGGATCATCACGCGAAGTTTTCCGTCGCTGGGCGCGGTCCGCGTGCATGCGAACGCCCAGTACACATTCGGATCGAACGGCAGCGGAGGGAGCGGGAGCTCGGTCGGCGGGCCGCAGGCGCAAGACCTCTCGCGATGGCTGGCAGGACTGGCGGTCGACCGGACGTTCCCGCTGCGCTCGACGCTGATTTCCGCCGAGGTGTACGCGCGCCGTCCGATCGCCCTCGGTCGCGCGACCGAGGTGAGCGCCGGCGCTGGCGTGCGACGCCAAATCACCCCGCGATGGGCGCTCGACGCGGGTATCGGTCGCCGAATCACCGGTGATGAACAGGCGTGGTACGGCACCGGTGGTATTGCGATCGCCTTCGGGCTTCGGTCGCTGGGCCGGCGGTAGTGCCGGCGTCATGTCCTGCCGGGGCCTTCTGCGTCCGATCGCCGACACGACGGCCTCGAGATTTTTCTTCTGATTGCCCGAGGAGGCAGTGCATGCAGTCCATACAACGACGATTCGCCGCGCTCGCAATCACACTGACGTGCCTCGCCGTGATACCGCAGGCCGCCGCCGCACAGTGGGTAACGACGTATGAGACGTTCTACAAAGAAGCACCGTATAACTGGACGTTTCTGCATCGCTATCCCGCCGCGGCGAAGCTCTTCAACGGGTTCGATTTCGGGCACGCCATTCTGTATGAAACGCTGTGGACGAAACCGGATGCACCGAAGAGCGAGCTGGAAGAGAAGTGGTATCGCACGCTGACCACCGAGATTCTCGCGCATCCGCCGGCGGTACCGCTGGAGGAGGCGGCGATCGAAGTGGCGTATGCCCGTCTCGCCCCCGAGGCGAAAGCGATGTTCGACTGGGCGCACCTGCTGCACCGTCAGATCTATGACGTGTGGGCGGATAGTCGCTACACCGACGAGCAACGTGATGTCGAGGTGCGGCGATTGATCGCGTACTACAAGACACGAAAGGATCTGGCATTCAGTTCGACGCCGAAGAGCATGCGCCTGATGCAGGAACAGCCCTACTCACTCGCGTTTCGGAAAAAGTATCCGAAGTTCAATGGCCTGATCTGGGCCTATCACTGGATGCAGATCGGACTGTACGAGCCGTTGCTCGCAACCCGCGACGAAGCGCAGCGGCACACGCTCGTCACCGGCATGGTCGCGCGCTTCTGGCAAATGATGCAGGACTCGCCGCAGCATCTGCCGTATCAGATGCCGATGACCGTCGCCGTGGCACCGCAGTTCGCCGCGCGATACCCGGAGGCTGCGATCATTTTCGACAACCTCCACTCGATGCACGATGTGGTCTCCGACATTCTCGCCAACCCGGACGTGCCGCGAAACCGGAAGCGCGCCGAGCTGCAGCTGGCGGCGGCGCGTTATCGCGATGACACGTCGTTCGTGATGACGGTCGCGGGTTGGCGGAACATGGCCATGTTGATGGGTGTCGAGAACATGGGGGGGCCGGCGCTCGCCACGCTCGAGAACTTCCCCGTGCCGACGGTGACCTACGGCGCCGTCATGTCGCACGACGATGTGACCGGGGCGCACATCGGGATGCCATACGGACAGCGCGTCGGCATGGCGCACGGTGAGCATGGCGGGATGTCGGGAATGCCGGGCATGTCGACCGATTCCGCAGCGAAGGGCGGGCATGCGCAGCATGGCGCTGCACCGGACGCGATGCCAGCCGGCCGTGCCGATACGTCGATGCGCAGTATGCCGGGCATGAAAGCCACGACCGATTCCACCGCGCACCCGGCAACCCACGCGATGCCCCCTGGCACGGCCATGCCTGCGACGGCAACACCTTCGAAGCCGACTGTCGCGCCGAAATCGCGGCGGCGCACGGCACGTCGTGCGCCGCCAGCCACAAAACAGGCCACCAAACCGGCCGCCAAACCGGCCGCGATGCCTGGCATGCGCATGCCACCATGAAACTGATTCTCCTCGCGACACTGGTTGCTTCACTCGCACTGCCCACTCGCGCGCACGCTCACGGTTCCTTGAAGGCGGCAAAGCCGGCGGCCGGCGCGCACATTGCCGAGGCTCCCACCTCGATCCATCTCCTGTTCAGCGAGACGCCGTCACTGTCGCTGACATCGATTCGACTGCTCGGCCCTGACGGAGCGGAAGTGCCGCTCGGACCACTCACACGTGCCGCGGATTCCGAGAGTGCGGTGACCACCGCGATTGTGGGCATGCTGACCAGTGGCGTGTACACGGTGCGCTGGCAAATGGCAGGCGACGATGGCCATCCCACGCGCGGCTCCTATCGGTTCACGCTGGCGCTCGCGCCAGCGATGTCCGGCGCAACTATGCCGGCAGCGCAGTCGCATCAGAACCCGATCAGTCAGCCCGATGAGCCAGGGTTTGGCGTGGAATCGCCAGCCTACGTCGCCATTCGCTGGCTGCAATACGGCGCGCTGCTCGTCATCATCGGTGCAATTGCTTTTGCCCTCGTGGTGCTGGGGTTTGCACAACGCCTGCTCACACCACCGGTCGTTGCAGCGGCAAGGGAGCGCGCGGCGGGCATTGCGGTTTCGGCCGCAGTCCTGCTTGCGCTCACGGCGCTCCTTCGACTCTTCGCGCAGTCGTATGCATTGCACGGCGAGTCGCTGGCACCGGATCTTGCGCTGCTCTCCACGTTGTTGCGCGTCACGCAGTGGGGGCACGCCTGGATCCTCGAGGCAGTCGCGACGGTGATTGCGCTGGTGGCGCTCGCAAATGCCCGTCGGGGCCGTGAGGTGGCGTGGAAGCTGGCAGCGCTGGCTGGTGGCGCGATCGCACTGTCCATGGCGCTGTCCGGTCACGCCGCTGCATCGCCGACGCTGCGGCTGCTGGCGATCAGCGCCGACACACTGCACATCGTCGGTGCCGGAGGCTGGCTCGGCAGTCTGCTGCTGGTGATCGCGGCGGGTGTCCCGGTGGCACTGCGCGGCGAGGACACGCAGCGCTGGCGCGTCGTGGCGTCACTCGTGAATGCATTTTCGCCCACGGCGCTGGTCTTCGCGTCGCTCACGGCGGTGACCGGCGTATTTGCCGCGTGGTTGCATCTGGAGACTATCCCCGCACTCTGGCAGACGCGATACGGACAGGTGCTTCTTCTCAAGCTGGCGGTGCTGTCCGTCACGGCGGCCATTGGCCTTTACAACTGGCAGCGCGTGAAGCCGGTGCTCGATGCGGGACCGCTCGGTTCGCGGCGACTGCAACGTTCGTCGGCAGCGGAGCTTGGCGTTGGTGTGATCGTGCTGCTGCTCACCGCGATTCTGGTGGCCACCCCGGCCGGAATGGATATGTGATGACCAGTGCTTCGTCGACGGCACTCGCATCACACGCGCAAACAGGAATAAACCCGCGGTAGCGCACGGGTTACCCGGACGGGCAACCCGTGCGCTACCGCTTGACGGCTACGCCGCCGCCATCGTCCGGCAGGCCTCGGCGCACATGCGACAGTGCTCGTTTTGAGAGACGTGATTCTCGAACTCGGCGCGCGTCCGACAAGCCGCGCCCGCGTGAATGGACGGCCTACTTCATGCTCTTCATCATCCCTTCGTGCATGGTGGCGAGGTTCATCATGCGCAGCTCGTGGGCTGGCATCATTGCAGCAAGCGCGGACGCACTCATCGCCGGCATCGCCTTCAGATCGCTGCGGATCGAGTCGGTGAGTGCGGTCCACGCTGGTGTCGCCGCCATCTTCATGCCTTTCATCTGATCGTTCATCGTCGCCAGCATGCCAGCGACCATTTTCCGATGCTCGGGCAGCATCGACTTCATCTTTGCAGCGTCGGCACCTTTCATCTCTGCCATGTGCGCGGTCATTTCCGCCGACATGCCGGGCATCGCGGCCGGACCTGACATTCCGGTCATGGCGGGCATGCTATCCGTCCCACTGCGTGCCGGCATGCCGCTCATACCACCCATGGCGCCGGAGTCCGTTTTCGTCGCGGCCATCGCGGCGCTGTCGGTGCGAGCCTGGTCGTTCTTGCCGCAGGCCGTCAGTGAAATCATCAGAACACCGAGCAGCGCACCAGTCCATCGTGATTGTGTGTACATCGATTGCTCCGTTCGTTTGGGGAGAGTGGGTTCGTGACCAGACGGCACGTATGCCGCACTGATTTTCGAGGCATTGCGCAAGCTGAATCGGCGTGCGTTCGAGCGCGCGAAGAACGTCCCGTGTGCCCTGGGCGCAGCGGTCACAGTTCCTGCCTCGGATCAGGCCCGCTCCGCAGCGCCGCAAGTCGCGGCTGCGTCGATGTCCGACCGGTGATGCCACTCCCAGTGAGTCGCATTCGAGACGCACTGCATCCGGGAGGCCGACGTCTGACTCGTCGTCTTGGCCCGCGAAGATTTCTGTTCCACAAACGTGCACGCGCGGCGAAAGCGAGTCAACGCTGTGCGCATGACACTGCACTGCTCAGTTGGTCAACCAAACGGCTGAGAATCCTCTGAGCCCGACGCACGACGAACCACCCGCTCCTTCCACAACGAATAGATCGCCGGAATCACCAGCAACGTCAGCACCGTACTCGTAAGCATCCCACCCACCATCGGCGCCGCAATCCGCTTCATCACATCAGCACCCGTTCCCGAACTCCACAAAATCGGCACCAGGCCCGCCGTGATCGCCGTCACCGTCATCATCTTCGGGCGAACGCGCTCCACGGCACCGTGCGCCACTGCCGCATCGACGTCGGCGCGAGTGCGCATCACGCCCGCGGCCTCGCGATCGCGATATGCATGATCGAGATACACGAGCATGATCACGCCGGTCTCTGCCGCGACGCCGGCCAGCGCGATGAATCCCACTGCTACAGCAGTGCTCAGATTGTACTGCAGCAACCACATCAGCCACACGCCACCGACCAGCGCGAACGGCAGCGACAGCATCACGATGCCGGCTTCCACCACATTTCTGAAATTCAGATACAGCAAGCCGAAGACGATCAGCAGCGTGACCGGGACGATCAGCGCCAGCCGTCGCGATGCCCGTTCCAGTGACTCGAACTGGCCGGACCACTCGAGCCGATACCCCGTCGGCATCATCAGCCCGGCGTTCACCCGAACTTTCGCTGCGTCCACGTAGCTGCGGTTGTCGCGCCCTCGCACATCGACATACACGATGCGGCTCAGCGCCGCGTTCTCCGACTTGATCAGCGTCGGGCCAGGCACGGTACGAATCGTCGCCAGTTCGCCCAACGCGACCTGCGCACCTGTCGGCGTGGCAATCAACACCTCGCGAACTCGCGATGGATCATCGCGAAACGCACTCGCGTACCGCACCCGCACAGCGTACCGCTCGCGACCGCGTATCACTTCGCCCGCATCCGCGCCACCGACGGCCATCGCCATCGCATCCTGCACCGCATCGACGGTCAATCCGTAGCGCGCCGCGGCCTCGCGATTCACCGTCACGTCGAGATAGCGCCCTCCCACCGCACGCTCGGCGAACACACTACCCGTGCCCTCGACGTCAGCGAGCAGACCTTCGATGTCGCGGCCGATGCGATCGAGCGTATCGAGACTCGGGCCGTAAATCTTGATGCCGACGGCGGTCTTGATGCCGGTCGCCAGCATGTCGAGTCGATTGCGGATCGGCATCGACCACATGTTCGCGACGCCGGGCGTCGTCACGCGCGCGTTCGCTTCACTGACGATGGAGTCGTACGTCACGCCGGGTCGCCACTCGCGCTCATCTTTCAGCACGGCAATCGTTTCGATCATCGACATCGGTGCCATGTCCGTCGCCGTCTCCGCACGTCCGATCTTGCCGAGTACCGTCGCCACTTCCGGGATCGACGCGAGCGCCTGATCCCGCTGGCGCAGCACGGCCTTGGCCTGTTCGCTACCGATGCCCGGAAACAAAGACGGCATGTCCATCATCGCGCCTTCGTGTAACGCCGGCATGAACTCGCGGCCGAGTTGCTTCCACGGCAGAATCGACACAACCAGTATGGCCGTGGCGAGCGCCACCGTCGTCCACCGGAATCGCAGGACGAGCGTGATCAACGGACGATACGCGCGCACCAGCATGCGATTCACCGGATTGGAAGCTTCGGGGCGCACGCCCTTGCGGATGAACGTGCCCATCATCACGGGCACGAGCGTCACCGACAGCAGCGCAGCAGCGGCCATCGCGAGCGTCTTTGTCCACGCCAGCGGCTTGAACAACCGTCCCTCCTGATCCCCGAGCGCAAACACCGGGAGGAACGACGCCGTGATGATCAGCAACGACACGAACAGCGCCGGGCCAACTTCCTGCGCCGCCTGCACCACCAGCGTCCAGTGCGCCGTGCCTGAACCGCCAGCGGCGCGACCCGCCGCGTCGCGTTCCATGTGTTTGTGCAAATTCTCGACCATCACGATGGCCGCATCGATCATCGCACCAATGGCGATGGCGATGCCGCCGAGCGACATGATGTTCGCCGAAAGGTCGAGACCACGCATCGCAAGAAAGGCCATGCACAATCCGACCGGCAGCGTGATGATGGCAACCAGCGCGCTCGACGCATGCAGCAGAAACAGGAGTGCGACGATCGCGACGATGATCGACTCCTCGATCAGCTTCGAACGCAGTGTCTCGATGGCGCGCTCGATCAGTGACGATCGGTCGTAACCCACAGCGAAGGTCACGCCGACGGGGAGCGCACCGCGCAATTCCTTCATTTTTGCAGTGACGCCGGTGATCACGAGGCGTGGGTTCGCGCCGTATCGCATCACGACCCAGCCGGTGACCACTTCTCCCTTGCCGTTCAGGTCCGCAATGCCGCGCCGCAGCGCTGGACCGTCGTTCACCGTCGCCACATCGCCGAGTTCCACCGGCACGCCGCCCGACTCCCGCAACGCGACATGTCGCAGCTGATCGAGTGACTGGAATCGCCCGCGCCCACGCACGGTGTATTCAGTGCCACCCATCTCGAGCACGCGACCACCCACGTCCTGATTCGACGCCCGCACGGCGTCGGCCACGGACGACATCGACAATCCGAACGCGAGCAGCTTTTGCGGATCGACTTGCACGTGATACTCGCGCTCGAACCCACCGAGTGACGCGATTTCCGCGACACCGGGAACCGAGGTCAGCGCCGGTTTGACCACGAAGTCCTGGAGCGCCCGCAGTTCACCAGGATTCCGCGCTCCGGTGGTGTCAGTGAGGATGTACTGCATCACCCAGCCGACCCCGGTCGCATCGGGACCAAGGGTTGGCCGGGCCGCGTCAGGCAATCGATTGCGCACGCCATTCAGATATTCGAGCACGCGGCTGCGCGCCCAGTACAGGTCAGTGCCATCCTCGAACACGACGTAGACCGCCGAGAGACCGAACTGACTCATCCCGCGCACGACTTTCGTGTGCGGCACCTTGAGGAGTTCCGTCTCGAGCGGATAGGTGATCTGATCTTCGACGAGTTGCGGCGCCTGTCCGGGCCACTCCGTCATCACGATCACCTGCACATCCGAGAGATCAGGAATGGCATCGACTGGCGTGCGCCAGACGGCGAACGCACCAGCGACGGTAAGCACGACTGTGACCAGCGCGACCGCAAGGCGATGAGCGACAGACCACGCGATAAGGCGTGCAAGCATGATCAGCGCCTCACCGGTGCCGGCGATTTCGCCGGCGGTGCACCGGTTCCACCCATGTCCATGCCCTGCATCCCAGTGTCGCGCGATCCAGTGGCAGCGGCGCCCATCCCGATCATGCTGCGCATCACGTCTGCCAGATTCGATTCGGATTCCAGCAGGAATTGGGCAGATGTCACGACGCGTTGCCCCACGGTGATGCCGGACAGGATTTCGACGATGTCGTCCGTCGTCGCACCCACCTCGACACTGTGTGGCATCAACCGCCCGTGGCCCATATCCACGAACACGACTGACCGCTCACCAGTCTCGATCACTGCGGCACGTGGGACGGTGAGCGTGCGACGGCCTGGCGAGACGATCGCGACCGTTGCGAACATTCCTGGCTTGAGCGCACCATCGTCATTGCGCACCAGCACGCGGGCACTCAGCGTCCGCGATTGATCGCCGACCGTCGGATAGATGTACGACACACGACCGGTGTAACTCCTGCCGGGAACACCGCTGACGGTGTACGTCACAGGGAAACCTTCCTGAATACCGGCACCGCTCGCGGCTGGAACGCGCACATCGATCCACAACTTCGACAGATCCGAAATCGTGAACAGCAGCATGCCCGCCTGCACCGCCTCGCCCTGCGACACCATGCGTTGCGTAAGCACTCCGCTGACTGGAGCAACCAGTGTCGTCGCGCGCTGCACGCGCTGTGTGCGCAACATCTCATCGATACGCTCGTCGCTGACATCGAGCAGACGCAGGCGCCGTCGCGCCGCACTGAGCAGTGTGCCCTCGCGCAGACTGTCACGACCGGGTGCTTGATCCAGTGACGTCCCGAGTCGTTGCGCGACCAGCAACTCCTCCTCGGCCACCAGTATCTCCGGCGAATAGATCGCGGCCAGCGACTGTCCACGAACGACCCGTTGACCGGTCACCCTGGCGTCGAGCCGCTCGATGAAGCCCGCGACTTTCGTCGTCACGGCTACCACCCCGGATTCATCGACCGCCACCGTGCCGGTAGTGCGCAGCGTGGCCTGCAGGTCGCGCTCCGCGGCCGTGTCGAACGTGATGCCGAATTGTTTGATGGCAGACGCGGACAACAGCGCCGAACCGTCCGCGCTCATCTGCATCCCCGGCATTCCTTGCATCCCCGGCATGCCGGGCATCGCGCCGGTCGCATCGGGTGCGCGCGATGAATCCGCGGCGGCGTGCGACGCGGCAGGAGGCTTCGTTGTTCCATTGCAGCCGGTGAGCAGCGCGATAGTCAGCACGCCAGCCGTGAGCGAAGTGACTCCAGCACGGTGCGATGAGACGGTCATGGCAGTACCTCCGATCCCACGACGAGTTCGAGGGCGGCAACGCCCTTGGCGAAATCCGTGACGGTGCGTGCAAGTGTCTTGCTGTCGCTGAGGAGTGCGGCCTGCGCGCTCAGCACCTGTGCCAGTGCGCCGCTGTTGCCGCGATAACTCGCGAGCGCACCGTCCACGGCGGCACGCCGCTGCGGCAGGACCGACGTTGTGTAGAGCGCGAGCCGGGATCGCGCGCGCTCCACCGTCGCGACCAGCTGTGCGATGGTGGCGTGCACCTCGTTCCGTTGCGCTTCATGCTCGGCCTCGGCTGCCGCCACGTCCGCACGCGCCGCGGCGATCACCTCACCTTGTTTCGTGCGCTGCTGGAGTCGCAGCGGTATCGCGACCTGCAGGGTGACCATGTCCGGCAGGCGGTTCCGTTGACCGTACTGCACCGCGACATCGAAATCCGGTCGCGCGTCGAGGCGCGCGAGAGCGACGCGTTCCGTTTGTGCGTCGATTTCCAGCTGATGGCTGACGAGCATCGGACCGGCCTGCATGGCACGCATCTGCAGGTCTTGCAATGCAGGCAACGCGTACCTTCCGGCACCGGTAGAATCCGACATCGCCGCGCGTTGCAATCGCGGAGCGATCGTGACCGTCGCGACCGGCGTGTCACTTGCACGATCGAGCAGTGCATTCAGCGCCGCGACGGCCGACGTGCGTTCGGAGAGCAATCCATTCTCGTCGTCGAGCAGCTTGCTGCCGTCGATGCGCGCGGTCAGCACATCGCCTTGCGAACCGGCACCAGCGGCGTACCGCGCCAATGCCACGGCCGCGACACCGTCGAGCGTTACGCGCTGCTGCCGCGTCAATACCAGCGCGGCATCGTTCCAGGCGAGTTCGTACCAGGCGTCTTTGATCGACGCGATCAACTCTGCGTGCGCATTGCGCTCCTGCGCCGCGACCGCGTCCACGTCACGCTCGGCGACCATGCGACGCAGGCGCTGCTTCCCGGGAAACAGTACGGTCTGCGAGATGCCGATCATCTTCATCGTCATTTCGTCCGTGAAGCCTGGCTTCAAAAGGGGGAAGTTCTGCAGCCCGGTCATCAGCATCGGGTCCGGGCGACTGCCCGCGGGTCCGACGCGTGCACGCGCGGCAGCGGTGCGGGCAGCAGTGGCGCGCACCCGCGGACTGGCCATCGTCGCTTGTGCGATCAGCGCAGCGAGTGTCGCATCGTCGTCGGGGCGCACGACGCCAGTGGGGACGGCCTGCGCCGCGAGCACCAGCGGTGCCATCATGAGCAGCAGCGCAGCGGCCGCGCGCGACGGCGCGGTGCCGCGATGCACCGGATGGATTCCTTCGGTTGTCACGTGAATCGCCGAGTCTCGGCGTACGCGCACGGCACCCACGGCGGTGGGGTGTCAGGCGTACGGCACCAGCGGCGCGACCGGGATGGTCGCGCGCATCAGGTCAGCAGGAACCCCGGCGCGCGCACGCGAGACGAGGCACTGCGGAGCTCAGACTCTCGGTGGTGGAAGTTCGGGAGCGAGCCCGAACGACGGCGGCGTTCGCACGCTCAGGCCATCCACGCGCACAGTCGGTGCGCTCGTCGCGAGCACCACCGTGTGAGCGGTCGGTGAATCAACGGTCAGGGCGCAGACGATCATCTGCGCACAGGAGCCACGATCTGGTGTCGGCGACTGCGACTCGCGCGCTGGAGCGCCGCAATCGTGACCCATCGCCTTGTCCGACGTCTGCGCCGCACTCAGTCCCGACGACGCTCCAGCGTCTGTCTGACGACGCACTGACTGCGTGCACGCGGCCTCAGCCCCGAGCAGCGTGAGCTGCATGGCGACGAAAGTCAGGAGCAGAGTCGTGCTGCGGAGGATGCGAACCATATGCGCCAACATAGTGCAGGGGACACCGAAACGTTCCACGCCATACAATCCGGCCGATCAAAGCCTCAGACCCTGCCCCACGTGTCCTTGAGCAGCAACGTATGTGATCCGCGTTCCGGCTCGCCATTCTCCGGGTGCCGCTGCACATACGTGCCATCCGTCTGCAGCATCCACGCCTGCCGGTTGTCCTGCAGACAGACATGCAGCAACGAGTCGATGCGCGCATGCAGGATCGGATCCTCGATCGGCGCGACCGTCTCCACACGGCGATCGAAGTTGCGCGGCATCCAGTCCGCCGAACCGATGTAATACTCGGGCGCACCGTTGTTGCCGAAGTAGAACAGGCGCGAGTGTTCGAGGAATCGGCCGATGATGCTGCGCACCGTGATATTCTCGCTGACACCCGGCATGCCGGCGCGCAGACAACAGACGCCACGCACGATCAGATCGATCTTCACGCCGGCAGCCGACGCGCGATAGAGTGCAAGGATCGCATCCGGGTCCACCAGCGCATTCATCTTTGCAATGATCCGCCCGCTGCCGCCGGCGCGCACATGCGCCGCCTCGCGGTCGATCATTTCGACGATGCGCAAACGCATGTTGGCCGGCGCCACGAGCAGCTTGCGATACAACTGCTGCCGGCTGAAACCCGTCAACGCATTGAACAGATCACTCACATCCGCGCCGATGCTCGCGCTGCACGTGAACAGCCCGATATCAGTGTAGAGCCTGGCCGTGCGCGAGTGATAATTGCCGGTGCCGATGTGCACATACCGACGAATACCATCGGGTTCACGCCGCACGACGAGCGCGGTCTTGGTATGCGTCTTGAGTCCCGGCACACCATACACCACGTGGACGCCGTAATTCTCGAGGGTGCGCGCCCACGCGATGTTATTGGCTTCGTCGAACCGCGCCTGCAGCTCGATCAGCACCACCACCTGCTTGCCGCGTTCCGCCGCTTCGATCAACGATCGCACGATGGCCGTCTCACCTGACGTGCGATACAACGTCAGCTTGATCGCCAGCACATGTTCGTCCGTCGCCGCACGCTCGAGAAACAGCTCGACCGTGTCGCGGAAACTCTCGAACGGATGATGCACGAGAATGTCGCGCTCACGGATCGCATCGAAGATGTTGGCCGCGTCCGTCAGCTCCGCCGGAACGCCCGGTGTGAACGGCGCAAAGCGCAGCTCCGGCAGATCGATCATGCCGGCCAGTGACATGAGATCGCCAAGGTCGAGCAGCGTGCCCGGTTCGTCCACGTCGCGCTCTGTCAGCGGCAGCGCCACGATCAGCGCATCCTCTTCGTCGCGCAGCTCCTCCATCAGCAGCGTGCGCAATGCTTCCGGCATCCCGGTCTGCACTTCGAGTCGCACCACTTCGCCGAACTTGCGCTCGAACACCTGCCGCTCCACCACCGACAGCAGATCGTCGTCTTCCTCGACACCCGTCAACTCGAAATCGCTGAAGCGCGTGATGCGGAACGCATGCCAGCTCACCACTTCCATGCCCGGGAAGAGTGCGCCGAGGTTCACACCGATCACCTCTTCGATCGGAACGAAATGCCCGGGACGTCCCGCCGGAACCCAGCGTGCGAGTGACTTCGGGACTTTCACGCGCGCGAAGTGTTCAGCGCCTGACTGCGGATCGCGCACGCGCACGGCGAGCGACAGCGACAGGTTCGAGATGTACGGGAACGGATGTCCGGGATCGACGGCCAGCGGTGTCAGCACCGGAAACACCTGTGACTCGAAGAACGCGTCCACCACCAGCCACTCGGCCGGCGTGAGATCGTTCATCGTCACCAGCTTCACACCCAGTGCGAAGAGCTGCGGCAGCAGGTCGTCAGTGAGACAGCGGCGCTGCAGCTGAAGCAACTCGTTCACGCGTTTGTCGATCGCCAGCAGCAATTCCGCCGGCGAGAGACGTTCCTGCGGATAACCACTCTGGCCATTCTTCACCTTGCGACGCAGTCCGCCGACGCGGACCATGTAGAACTCGTCGAGGTTCGAGCTGAAGATGGCGAGGAACTTGAGGCGTTCGAGCAGCGGCGTCCGCGGATCGCGCGCTTCGTTGAGGACGCGGGCGTTGAACTCCAGCCAGCTCAGCTCACGACTGAAAAACAGGTGCGCTTCACCGGCGGCGCCAACCGACCCCATGGCATCGGCATCGGCATCGCCACCGCGTCTGGGCTGTTTTCGTCGAGTCGCCATCTTCTCCCCGCAGTGTCAGCGCGGCCCGTTGGCCAGCGCCGTCGTCCGGGCAATCAGCCCGGACGGCCAACTACCACGATGGCATTCAAGATGAGGGCGCTCAAGGCCGCCAGCAGCCCCGCCGCCGGAATTGTGACGATCCAAGCCCACACGATGTTGCCCGCCAACCCCCAGCGCACCGCGCGCACGCGGTTCGCGGCGCCGACTCCGACGATCGAGCCCGTGATGGTGTGGGTGGTGCTGACCGGAATGCCGAACTTCGACGCCAGCAGAATTACGATGGCGCCGCCGGTCTCGGCACAGAAGCCGCCCACCGGCCGCAGCTTCGTGATGCGCGTGCCCATCGTGTGCACGATACGCCAGCCACCGTACAGCGTTCCGAGGGCGATGGCGAAATACGCCGCGATTTCCACCCAGAGCGGAATCGTGCTGGTGTCCGGCACGTAGAAGGCGCTCAAGGCGCCGGTCGTATACGGTTCGAACAATTTGCGAACGGACGGAGAGGCGAGCAGGCCGACGATGATACCCATCGTCTTCTGCGCATCGTTGCCTCCGTGCGCCAGCGACAGCAACGCCGAGCTGGCCAGCTGCGCGGGTCTGAAGAACTTGTCGACCTTACCTGGCGAGATCGACGCGAAGCCGTTGTAGACAACCACCATCAGCGTCATGCCGAGCAGTGCACCGAGCGCCGGCGAGATGACGATCGCCGACAACGTTTCGATCCACTTATGGCCCCAGTTCAGCGCGCCGAATCCCTTGCTCGCGACCGCCGCTCCGGCGAATCCGCCGATCAGCGCGTGTGATGAACTGGACGGAATTCCATACCACCACGTGATGAGGTTCCAGATGATCGCACCGAGCAAGGCGGCCGCAATCACATTCGCCGAAATCGCGTTCTGGTCGACGTACCCGGAGCTGATCGCCTTGGCGACGGCCGTGCCGACGGTGAAGAGTGCAACAAAGTTGAAGGTCGCCGCCCAAAGCACCGCCTTGAACGGCGTCAGGACACGCGTACCAACGATCGTCGCGATCGAGTTTGCCGAATCGTGGAATCCATTGATGAAGTCGAAAACCAGCGCGACCATCACGATTCCAATGACGTACGCAATCACGGCAACTCAGCTGTTCTTGAGCGAAATACTCTCGAGCGCCAGCGACACATAGTGGCACTCGTCAATCGACGTCTCGAGCGAGTCGTACAGGTCCTTCCACTTCATCACAGTCAGCGGATCCGGATTGCCCGCGAACAGGTTGCCGAGCGTCTCGTGATAGATGGCGTCGGCCTGTTCCTCGAGGCGTTTGATGCGCACACCGTGTTCGTAGACCATCTGCGGCTTCTTCATCGCGGCGACGGCTTCGCGGATCTGGACGCAGGCCTCGCCGAGCACGGAGCACATGCGGATGGCGGGATCACGCGCTTCGGTGATGCGATAGATCTGTGCCCGTCGGGCACAGCCGTCGATCAGGTCCACCACGTTGTCGAGACGCGTGACGAGGGCGTGAATGTCTTCGCGGTCCAGCGGCGTCACGAAGGTCGTGTCGACCTTC
>JANLPZ010000128.1:0-20986 GCA_031367535.1 Gemmatimonadaceae bacterium | reverse complement strand
ACTGCGCCTGCGCTTCGATCGAGACGGCCATCAGCGCAAAATGATGAAGGGATACGGGGTGTCCGCACGAGACTCCGGCGCCGGAGTCTCGACCTGCGTAATCTGCGACACGGCCGCACCTTCAGGTCCGCGCTGAATCGCCTGCTCCAGCCCGGACAGAAACTGTGCGATGCCGGACGCGCGCAACTCGACCGTACCATCCGGCAGATTGCGCACCCAACCTGCCAAACCAAGTCGTCGCGCCTCCGTCCGAACGAACCAGCGGAAGCCAACGCCCTGCACACGCCCATGCACGATCACATGGAGAATGGTGCCGGTCGGCGTGATGCGGCCAAGACTCTCCGTCATGCCAGCGTCCTCATGCCGGCGTCCCGTCCACCCAGCCGTGTGTGCCGACCAGCGGCACAAAGTGCGCGTCGGTGACGACACTCGTGCGCACGCCACTCAGGTCACGTGTGACGAGCACCACTTCCTGTTTCTCGCGATTGCCGACAGGACACAACAACCGTCCTCCGATCGCGAGCTGATCAATGAGTGGCTGCGGCACGGTCGGTGATCCTGCGCCGACCAGAATCGCATCATACGGTCCGTACTCGCGCCAGCCGATCGTGCCATCACCGACAAGGAATGACACGTTGTTCACCTGCTGTGCGCGCAGCACATCCTTCGCGCGATCCATCAGCGCGGCAACACGCTCGATCGTGAAGACCTGCGCGGCCAAACGTGCGAGCAGCGCGGTCTGAAACCCGGATCCCGTGCCGATCTCCAGCACACGTTCCCTGCCGTTCAGCTTCAGCACATCGAGATACAGTGCGTGAATGCTCGGCTGTGAAATCGTCTGCCCCGATCCGATCGGCAACGCGGCGTCTTCGTATGCGCGATGGCGAACGCCAGTAGGCACGAACAGATGACGCGGTACTTCGTCGAACGCACGAAGTACCGCCAGATCACGAATACCGTTGGCCTGCAGCGTCTCGATGAGGCGACGCCGCGGTCCGCGGAGTTCGTGTGTGATCATCAGGGTGCTCGCCACCAGGTGTGCGACGCGTCGAGCATGGCGTGATGAGTCAGGTCGAGGTGGAGGGGAGTCACGCTAATGTAACCGTCCTGAACGGCACGGAAGTCCGAATCGTCGTCGCCTTCCCACGAGATCGATCCTCCGCCGATCCAGTAGATCGGCCGCCCCCACGGATCCTGCATCTTCGCGATTGCATTCGAGTAGGCGCGGCGCCCGAGTCGTGTCAGTCGCACGCCCGCGAGCTCGTCACCGCGTTTCGGCGGGATGTTGATGTTCAGCAACGTCCCTTTCGGCATCTCGAGCGACATCAGATGGCCGAGCAGATCAGTCAGCGGTCCCACCAACTCGTCGAGCTTCGACATATCAGCGCGCAGGTCGCCGCCGGCAAAGCTCAAGGCAATCGCCGGCACGCCGAGCGACAGTCCTTCCATCGCGGCCGCCACAGTGCCCGAGTAGAGCACGTCCTCGCCCATGTTGTGGCCGTGGTTGATGCCACTGAGCACGAAGTCCGGCCGTTCCGGCATCAGGGCTTCGATCGCGAGCATCGCGCAGTCGGTCGGTGTGCCGTCCACCTGCCAGCGACGGTCGCCGCGACGCACTGGGCGCAGCGGATGGTGCAGCGTCAGCGAATGGCTGGTCGCGCTCTGTTCACGGTCGGGGGCAACAACCGTCACCTCCCCCAGCGGTTCGGCCGCGCGGACCAGGCAGTCGAGGCCATGGGCGAGGATGCCGTCGTCGTTGGTGCAGAGGAGTCGCATGCGGGCGTGCGGGAGGGGCGGTGGGACCAGATGGTGGCCACGACCCGGGCTGCGTCACGCAGCGGCCGGAAGTGACTCGGCGGGCCATATCGGGTCGGGATTTCTGTCTCAGCGATGATAGCGCCTGCGCGTGCTGCGCGGATGACGAAGGACGTCTCGGCCTCGTAGCGCTCCCCCGCGTGCGGCACCCGTTCGAGCAGCGCCCGACGAATTCCGCGGAAACCGCATTGGGCATCACGGATCGACAGCCCCGCGCACCAAGCGATCGCACGCGAGGAGAGGGCGTTCGCAACGCGACGATGGAATGGCATCGATGTCCCTCGTCGTTTGCGTGCGCCGATGACGAGATCGGCCGACTCGAGCGCCTCGCGCAACGCGGGCAGACACGCCGGATCGTGCTGTCCGTCGGCATCGACCGTGATCACCGCCTCGATGCGCGGATCGAGCGCGAAACCGTGGAGAAAACCCGTCAGCAGCGCCGTGCCCTTGCCACGATTCGTCGCGTGACGAAGCACATGGTCAGCGCCACATGCGATCGCTGCGGCCGTCGTCCCGTCGCGCGACCCGTCATCCACAACCACGATCACGAGATCGGGACACTGCGCGCGCACGCCCTGTACGACAGCGGCGATCGTATCCGCTGCCTGATAGGCCGGGATCACGCACGCCGCGCGCAGCATCAGTCGACGGCTCTCACCGGAGACGTCAGTTCGCGCAGGATCTCGCGCAGTTCGGACTCGATGCCCTGCCATGTCGCGACCTCGAGCGCTTCGCGTGCACTTGGCTTGAGTTCGCCCGCCTTGCGCAGTTCGTCAAGCCGTCGCTTTGCACCCTCGATCGTGTACTTCTCGGTGTAGAGCAGCTGCTTCACGAGCTGGATCAACTCCACCTCGCGGCGCTGATAGACCCGATTGCCCGAGCGATTCTTCGCCGGGCTGAGAAAGCGGAATTGTCCTTCCCAGTATCGCAAAACGTGTGGCTTCAGTTCCGTCAGCGAACAGACTTCGCCGATCGAAAAGAATTCCTGCACGGGTTCCCGCGTCGACACAGCCATCAATCGCTCTCCGCGCGCAGCGCACGCGCCATCAGTTCGGCAATGGCATCTCTCGGCGACATCGCCTCGAATAGGATGCGGTGCATTGTCCGGACGATCGGCATTTCCACTCCACGTGACATCGCCAGCGCGTGCGCACTCTGCGTCGTGATCACCCCTTCGGCGATCGTCTCACGCGCGTGCAGCACTTCCTCGATCGGACGTCCCTGCCCGATTTCCACGCCCACAGTGCGATTGCGACTGAGCGATCCCGTGCAGGTGAGCACCAGATCGCCGATGCCGGCGAGCCCGGCAAACGTCAACGGCTCGGCGCCCAGTGCCACACCGAGTCGCGTCATCTCCGCGAGACCGCGCGTGATCAGCGCCGCGCGCGGATTGAAGCCCAGGCCGAGACCGTCGAGCACACCGGTCGCGACCGCCATCACGTTCTTGAGTGCACCGCCCAACTCCACACCGACCACATCACGCTGCGTGTAGACACGAAATTCCGGCGACGAGAACAGCTGTTGCGTTCGCAGCGCGGCCGCTTCTTCACGACTCGCCGCCACCACCGCCGTCGGCTGGCGCATGGCAACTTCCGCTGCAAAACTCGGTCCGCTCAACGCCACCACCGGCCGACCCGGCAACTCTTCCGACACGATATCCGTCATCAGCGCAAACGTCTCGCGCTCGATGCCCTTCGTCGCGACGATCAGAATTGCGTCGTCGCGCACGGCATGTGCCGCACTCCGAATCACGGCGCGCAATACATGTGACGGGGCCACGAACGTGATGGTGCTTGCGTCCTTGACGGCGGCCGCCAGATCATCCGTCGCCGTCAGTGATTCCGACAGCGCGACACCCTTCAGGAATCGCGAGTTCGTGTGATTCGCGTTGACGTCAGCGACCACGTCCGTCTCACGCGCCCAGAGCACGCTGCGATGCCCGTTGCGAGCCACGAGATCGGCGAGGGCGGTGCCCCACGCGCCGGCGCCAACAATGGCGGAAATCGTCATGCAGTCGGGCCCTGTGATGATCCGGTCGCGGCCGTCTTGCCGCGCTTGCCGAATCGATGCTCCGTTCCGGCACGCAGTCGTTCAATGTTCGCGCGGTGCGTCCAGAACACGAAGGCGGCCACCAGCGAGACGGTCGCCAGCAATGGCGTGCCGCCGGTGCCACGCACGGCAACCGCACACACGAGCACGACCGCGGACACGAGTGACCCGAGCGAGACGAAACCGGACGCCGCGACGACTGCTGCAAAACTGAGCATCGAGATCAGCATCGCCATCGGGGCCAGTGCGAGGAACACACCGGATGCGGTGGCGACACCTTTTCCGCCGCCCTTGCCAAGCAGGAAGATCGGTTTCACATGTCCCGCGATTGCCGCCACACCGTACGCGATACGCCAACCGATCTCTGTCGTACCAACAACCCCAGGCAGCAATGCAACCGGCAGAAACCCTTTCAGACAATCCGCGATATAAACCGTCAGCCCGATCTTCCATCCGAGCGTGCGAAAGACGTTCGTCGCACCAAGATTGCCACTGCCGACCGTGCGCAGATCGACACCCTTCGCGTGGCCTGCCAGAAATGCTGACGGGATTGATCCGACGAGATACGCGATGATGATGCCCACCGCGGGAAACATCAGTCGCCCTTCCGCTTCATGAGGATGCGCAACGGATTGCCTGTGAATCCATACGCAGCGCGGAAGCCGTTGTGCAGGTAGCGCACATAGTGCTCCTGCACGAGCTCTGGATGATTGCCCCACACGCCGATCGCCGGCGGTGAGATCTCGACCTGTGTGGCGTACTTCAGCTTGATCTCCCGGCCGGCTGCCTGCGGCGGCTGACGACGTGCCACCAACTCCTCGAGCGTCTGATTGATGTCCGACGTCGTGATGCGCTTCTCGCGTTCCGCCTCGACCTGCAGAATCAGGTCGAGAATCTTCGTCACGCGCTGACCCGTGAGCGCGGACGTGAACACGAACGGTACGAACTTGAGATACGGTACTTTCTCGCCGGCGTCACGCTGGAAGTGCGCCGCAGATTTGTCGCCCTTCTCTTCCTTCGCGTCCCACTTGTTGACCACGACGATCAATCCGCGTCCTGCTTCTTCGAACGCGAGCGACGCGATCTTGAGATCCTGATTCTCGAGGCCGAGCGTTGCGTCGAGCACCAGCACGCAGATTTCCGCGCGTTCGATGGCGCGGCGCGTGCGCAGCGTGGAGTAGAACTCGATGCCGTCGTCCACGCGCGTCGGCCGCCGCAACCCGGCCGTATCGACGAAGATCAGCCGACGTCCGTGAAACACCATCGGACTGTCGATCGCATCGCGCGTCGTGCCGGCGACGGCGGTGACGACGAGTCGCTCTTCACCCAGCAGGCGATTGACGATCGACGACTTGCCGACATTGGGGCGACCGATCACCGCGACGCGCAATGCATCGGGCTCCTCTTCCAGACCGGCGGGCATCTGATCCGCGACCGCGTCGAGCATGTCGCCGATGCCATTGCTGTTCTGCGCCGACACGGCGAACGGATCACCGGCACCGAGCGAGTAAAACTCGTAGTGCGCGATGGTGCCGAAGTCGTCGCACTTGTTGGCGACCAGCAACCACGGCTTGCCACTCTCGCGCATCAGATCGGCGACCTTCACATCCGACGGCACGAGACCCATGCGCGCGTCGACCACGAACAGCAGCAGATCGGCTTCCGCGATCGCTTCCTTGACCTGACGCTTGATCTCGACATCCATCGGATCGTTCGTCTCTTCCGGCAGACCGCCGGTGTCGACGAGCCAGAAATCGCGGCCATTCCACGTCGCGCGACCAAAGTGACGATCGCGCGTGGTGCCCGCGACCTCACTGACGATGGCGGCATTCTTGTCGCCGATGATTCGATTGTACAACGCCGACTTGCCCACGTTCGGGCGGCCGACCAGGGCAACGATTGGGATACTCACGCAGCACTCCGTAATGACGAACCGACGGCTGGTTCCGCCTCCAGCACGTCGATGAAATCGTATGATGGAAATACCGGAAACGGGAACTCCTCGCGCAATGCGACGAAGGAAGTGTCGTCGAGAAAGACGCCGTTTTCGTTGATGCTCTCGGCGGGTATCAGCGCGAGGTCGAAATCGGTGCGACCGGCCAGTGCGCGGCGGAAATCGTCGCTCACCAGCAATCCTGCCGTAGTCGTGGTCGGACCGAACAGCGAGTTGTCGACCTGCAGCAACTCGAACTCCGCCCCGGTCGCCTTCGACAGGCTCGCGAGGAGTGGTGGCATCAGCGGCGCCATGCTCACGCCGGTCACAATGGCGATGCGCTTGCCGTCGAGGCGCGGCAATCGCGACAGCCCATCGGCCACGCGCATGCGCAGCGACGTCACCGCCCCGACACCATTCTCGATCTGCGGGAAATCACCGTAGTGCTCCGCATCGGGCAGCGGTGACTCGGCCAGCAGATACAGCTCATCCGAGCCGTACACCCAACGGTCTCCACGTTCGGCGAGCGCCTTCTTCTCCCATCGTTCGACGATGTCGAGCAGAGCGCGGGCCGCGTCACGGTCCATTCCCTTGCCGGTGTAGAGATGCGAGAACTGCGTCAGGCCGACCGGCACGAGGGCAACGGAAATCACGGCATCCTGAAGGTTCCACAGATCCGTCAGCGACTCCTCGAGCACGGCGCCGTCATTCAGTCCCGGCACGATCACCATCTGCCCGTGGAACTGGATGCCGCCGTTCGCGAGACGCGTCAGCTGCTCGATGATGTTCGGCACGCGCGGATTGTTGAGCAGCACCTTGCGCGCTTCCCACGGTGTCGCGTGCACCGACACGTACAGCGGCGACAGGCGATACTCGATGATGCGCGCGATGTCGCGCTCCTTCACGTTCGACAGCGTCGCGAAGTTGCCGTAGGCGAACGAGAGTCGGTAATCGTCGTCGCGAATGTAGAGCGGCTTGCGCAGCCCTTTCGGCAGCCCTTCGATGAAACAGAACTCGCAGCGATTGGCGCACCGACGAATCGTCGGCGGCTCGAGCTCGAGACCCATCGACGCACCTTCCGGACGCGAGACGGTCCACGAGTGCTCACTGCCATCCGGTTGGCGCACATCAACCGTGAACGACTCGTCGGCAGTGAGGAATTCCCAGTCCAGGAAATCCTCGATGGCGCGACCGTTCACCGCACGCAGCTCCGTGCCGCGAACGATGCCAAGCGCTGCCCCAAGCTGTCCGTCTTCGACGGCCGCCACACGAACCATCCCGCTCCCTCCCCGAACCCGTCTCAGCCACAGCCACATAAAGAGAAACCGCGCCCGCGGAGGCCGGGGCGCGGCTCAACAAAAGTACGAAGTGGAGGGGCGGAAATCAAGCAGTAGCAGTGACTTCCGCCGTGTTCACGACACTGCTTTCTCCCTACTTCACGATCTTGTAGCGGAATGCCACGATGCCTGCGCCCTTGGCCTCAGCCGACACCATTTCAAACCCGCCGGCTTCGATCTGCTTGGTGCGCACCGTCTGCGTTGCGATCACCGACCCGGCGGCGTCGAGGAACTCCACCAAAATGCCGTACGATGCGGCCGGCTTGTCTGGCGGCACCTGAACCACGGCACCGAACTTCGCCCCTTCCGGTGACGGCGAAAAACTGCGCACGTCGACCGTCGGATTCAGGTTCTGAATCAGCTGCGTGTAATACACGAGCGAATCGTTGAACGCCTTGATCTTCGCCTGCTGCGCCGGGTTGAGCATGATCGTCTGACCGGCGCGCGGGCGGACACCTTTGTTGGCGACGGTCTGGATCGCCAGCTTTCGCGCCGACTGAATATTCCGGGCCAGTGAGTAGATGCCGGAGTTGTTCGGATCGATCTCCTTCAGCTTGTTGAAGAACGGGCCGATGGCGTCGAAGCGCTCGAGATTGTTCAGTGCAACGGCGGAGTTGTAGAGGCCGTCCCGGCTGTTCGGGTTCTTCTTCAGGGCTGCCTCGAACAAACGCAAACCGGCATCGTAGAACTTGTTCTTCGTCAATTCGCTGCCGGCATCCGTCAGCTGCGCGTCGGAGACCGTGGCGACGCTTTGCATGACCGTATCCACGAAGCGGTTCGCTGCAACGCTGTCCATCGCCGCACCCGACAGGCGCATGATGCGCAGCTTCGTCGTGAGATCGTTCGGGTAGAAGCCGAGGTAGCGCCGGTACGTCGCCACGGCCGCCTTCGTCAGCTCGTCCTTCTTGGCGCCAGTGGCCGATGACGCGCCATTGCTGTAGATCGCGCCAAGGTTCACCAGCATGTTGTCGCGCACCTTCACCGCATTGGTATCAGTGCTCGCGGCCGTCACTTCGATCGTCTTGCCGAACCATTCGATCATGGCCGTCGTATCCTCCTTCACGAGGGCGATGTTCGACATGATGTTGTACGCATAGAACTGCTTCTGATCGAACAGCATCGAACGGCGCGCATACACTTCCGCCGAATCGAGTTGCTGCGAGTTGGTGAAGTTGACGGCCTTGTTGATCAGCTGGCCCCACAGACCGTTCGTGTACAGCTTGAGCGAGTCAGCGCACTCCGGCTTGACGGCGCGGATCGCGGTCCACGAGCTGTCGAGCGCCGCCGCGATGTCCTGCATCCCGGTCGGATCGGCTGTGTACCCCAGCTTGGCGCGGGGCTCCGAAATGCCGGTCCCAGGCTGATCGAGCCAGACAAGGAGCACCTGGCCCAGCAGAAAGTTGCGGCTCGGCTGCATGTTGGCCGGGAATCCGGCGACGTCATCGGTCAGTGTCTTGACGACTGCCTGCAGCGCCTTTGCCTTGTCTTCCGGCTTTGCCGTCGGCTTGAACACGCCGTTGAACTGCAGGCCTGCGGTCAGCAGTTTCGGGTGCGTCTGCATCGGCAGATCACACTTCGCGGCCTGCGCGCGGAGCGTTCCGGCAGCGAGCACGAGCGCGCTCAGCGAACGCACAGCGGCGCTGCGAGTGGTCCAAAAAGCCATTCGTCTAGTCTCCAGAGGTCGTATGGTAGAGCTCGGCTCGTCGCGGCCGTGGTGGCGCTGCATTCCTGATGATTACTCAGAATCGCCCAATATAGTCCGAGGCGGCTTCGCCGCGGCCATCGCCAACGCACGACGGTCGATCAGTTCCGCCAGCGATAACTCGCGCCGCTGCCGGTATTGAAGAGTACCACCTCGCTGCTGGAACCAAGGGTGCCACGCTCCACCAGCACGGCAATCGCTGCCAGGGCGCAGCCTCCTTCCGGCGCGGCGTCCACGCCAGTCGCCTGCGAGAGCCGTGCCGTCTCGCGACGCGTCACCGTGTCGTCGATCGCGACGGCTGCTCCGTCACTCTCGCGCAGCGCCTTCAGCAGCAGGCGATCACCGAGCGGCGTCGGCACGCGGAGTCCGCTCGCGTATGTCATCGGATCGATCCACGGCTGCGCCTTGTCTTCATTTGCCTCGAAGGCACGCACGATCGGCGCGCACCCCGACGCCTGCGCCACGATCACCTTCGGACGACGCTCCGCCGCATCAAGCCATCCAGCCGCCTGCATTTCCGCGATCGCCTTCCAGATGCCGATGGTCCCTTCGCCGCCACCGGTCGGATACACGAACGCGTCCGGCAGCCGCCAGCCGAGCTGTTCGGCCATTTCGTATCCCATAGTCTTCATGCCTTCCACACGGTACGGCTCACGCAGCGTCGCGACGTTGAACCAGCCGTTCTGCTCCGCGTATTCGCGCGCCTCGCGGCCGGCATCTCCAATATGACCGTCCACCAGAATCAGCGTCGCACCGAACGCCAGCACGGTATCGAGAATTGGCGGCGGTGTTGTGCGTGGCGCATAGACCCGAACCGGCACACCTGCCGCAGCGGCGTAGGAGGCCAGTGCTGCACCGGCGTTTCCCGCGGTGGGTACCGTCACACCGTTCACACCAAACGCGCGCGCGCGAGTGATCGCGAGCGCCATGCCGCGCGCCTTGAAGGATGCCGTCGGATTCTGGCCTTCATCCTTGATCCACAGGCGTCCGATGCCTAGGTCGTGCGCAAATTGTGGCGCTTCGAACATCGGGGTCCATCCTTCACCAAGTGCGACGACCGGCTCGTCAAGCAGCACTGGCAGCACGCTGCGGTATCGCCAGAGTCCGCGTGCGGACGGATCGATACCCGCGTCGTGCGTGGCCGGCAGCGTGACTTTTGTCAGCCACGGCTGACCGCAGGTCGGACAGAGCGACGCGAGTGCATCGCCGCTGGCGGTCGCATCACAGGCGCTGCAGTACAGACTCCACGGCGCGTTGATCAAGGTGGCGCTCATTCTGGTGCGATCTCAGGTGATGTGTGTGGTTCAGGCGTATCGACCGGCGTTTCACTGACTGGCACCTCGATGCCCAATCCCTGCAGCACTTTCGTCGCCATCGCTTTCGAAAATCCCGGCACTTTCGCAATCGCATCAAGTCCCGCGTCCTTCACACCCTGCACACTGCCGAACTCCTTCAGCAGTGCACGGCGACGGTTCGGGCCGACGCCGGGAATCTCGAGCAGCTGCGATGTGACCGTACGCTTCGCGCGCCGTACACGCTGAAACGTGACTGCAAACCGGTGCGCTTCATCTCGCGCCATCTGGAGCAGTCGCAGCCCCGGCGAACGACGCGACAGACGCAGCGACTCACTGCGCCCGGGCAGAAACACTTCCTCTTCCTTCTTTGCCAGGCTCGCGAGTGCCAGCGTGGAGAGTCCGATCGCGGCCAGCGCATCCTGCGCGGCATGCAGCTGCCCCTTGCCACCATCGATCACGCACAGATCGGGCAGCGGCTGCTCCTCGGCGACCCGCCGCGTGAAGTATCGCGTCACCACTTCGTTCATCGAGGCGAAGTCGTCGTTGCCCCACGCCCCTTCGACCTTGAACTTGCGATACTCGGAACGCTTCGGCCGACCGTTCTCGAACCAGACCATGCTGGCGACGGTGTCCTTGCCCTGCGCATGCGAGATATCGAAGCAGACGAAACTCCGCGGCACGATGGCCAGTCCGAGCTCGCGCTGCAGATCGTACACTGGATCGGTCGCACGCTCGTCGCTCTCGTCAGTCGTGAGCTTCATTTCCTCGAGCAGGTGTCGCGCATTCTGCATCGCGAGATCCATCAGCTCGCGCTTGGCACCGCGCTGCGGCACGAGCAGACGTGACGACGGCATCGAGGCTTCGACCAGCGCGAGTTCTGACAACTCGAAGGGCAGCAACACTTCCCGCGCGCGCTCCGATTGCAGCTGATAGTGCTGCAGCAGATACGCCACGAGAATTGCGTCATCCGGTTCGTCCTCGACATTGGCGAGGTAGCGATGATCGCGCGCCAGCAGCTTGCCGTCGCGGATACGCAGGATCGACACACATGCGTCGTCGCCGTCACGTGCAAATCCCACCACGTCGCGATCACCACCTTCCACCTGCATCACGACGGTCGGTTCCTCGATCGACTCCAGCTTGAGCAGCGCATCGCGCAACTCTGCCGCACGCTCGAACTCGAGACTGGCGGCCGCATTCTCCATCATGAAGCGCACGCGCCGAGTGACCTCCTCCGGCTTGCCGTCGAGAAACGTCACCACGTCACCGATCATCGCCCGATAGTCCTCCAGCGACTGGAGGGCGATGCACGGGGCCTTGCAGCGCCCGATGTGCCAGTCGAGGCACGCGCGCTCCGGCATCTCCTTCGGCATGTCGTAGCGACAGCTGCGGACGGTGAAGATGCGCTTCACGACATTCAAGGCGCGTCGCATCGCGCCGACATCGGTGTACGGGCCGAAGTAGCGTGCGCCGTCCGACTGAAAGCGTCGCGTCACGAACACGCGCGGATATGGCTCGTGCAGCGTGACCTTGATGTACGGATACGACTTGTCATCGCGCAGCGCGATGTTGAAGCGCGGCCGGTATTCCTTGATCAGGTTGTTCTCGAGGATCAGCGCATGGGCTTCCGACGGCACGACGATCGTCTCGACATCGCGAACAAGTCGGACGAGATGGCGCGACTTGACGCTCGCCTCGTGATCACTGCCGAAGTAACTCCGCACCCGCGAGCGCAGGCTCTTCGCCTTGCCCACGTAGAGCACGAGTCCGGCCGCATCCTTCCAGAGATACACGCCGGGCGAGTCGGGGAGCGATGCGAGCTTGCCGGCGACGCCGTCAGGAATTCCGAGCATCCTGAAATGTACTATTGGAGCGGCGCCGCTCCGCGTCGGCGCAGAACGCGCGCGACCAGCGCTCTGGCTTCCGGAATGCCGATGGCGAACGTGATGGCGCCGTACGTGATTGCGAAGATCATCAGCAGAGCCAACGCCTCGAGGCGGCGTGGAACGCCGGTCCGTCCGAGCCACGGCAGTCGCACCGCCCATGTCACCAGGGCGGCGCCCAGCGCGCTGGCCCACAGGCGTAACAACAGCGGCAGCACCGGCGTCAGCGCGCCGATGCGTCGGCGGAGTCCACCGCGCAGCAATGCGAATTCGGTCCAGCCGGCGATTCCCGAGGCCAACGTCAGCCCTGCCGTGCCCCAGTGCGTCGAAATGCCAAGCCAGCCCGGCGCGCGGATGCCGAGCAGATATGCGAGCGCCATACCGACCAGCACGCGGACGAGCGCAAAGCGCAGCGGCGTCGAGGTGTCCTGCACCGCGAAAAACGCAGAGCTGTACAGGCGCGCGAGTGTCGAGGCGAGCAGACCGAGTGATGCGCCGGCGAGAATCGCCCAGAGCCAGGTCGTGTCGGCGGCGGTGAATCGGCCGGAGCGATAGAGTGCGGCCGCAATCGCATCACCGATCGCGATGAACGCGGCGGCCGATGGCACGATGAAATACGCGATACGGCGTTGATTGGCATCCAGTCGCTGACGCAGTGCCGCGCTGCGTGTGTCTCCGTCGCCACTCACCGACGACATCGCTGGCAGTGCGGCCGCAGTGATGGCCGTGCCAAACAGCGTCACCGGCAGCAGTGTGATCGATTGCGCCAGGCCGAGCGCCGCCACTGATCCCGCCGCCAGCATCGTGGCGAACTGCAGATCAACGAAGCTGCTGACCTGCAGCACACCGCGGCTCAGCAACGCGGGGCCGAAGTTTTTCGCCACCGTGCGCACATGCGGATCCGACAGCGCCGGATTGAGCGTCATGCCGCGCACAAGCGACAACACCGCCGGCAGCTGCACGAGAAACTGCAGCGCACTGCCGACCATCGCGCCCCACGCCACCAGTCGCGCCGCATCCTCGAGGCTTGTCCGATGTCCGAACAGCACTGCGGCGATGATCGCGATGTTCCACATCGCCGGCGACACATACGACAGAAAAAACCGACGATGACTGTTGAGTACTCCGAGACACCACGCCGACAGCACGAGCAAACCCACACCCGGAAACATGATCCGCACGAGTGAGGTCGTGATCGCACGCGTCGGTGCCGTGAATCCTGGCGTCAACAGTGCCACCAGCTCCGCCGACCACGTCACCCCGATCAGCACCAGCGCCGACGACAACAGCGCCAGCAGCGTGAACACGGCGCCTGCGACACGCACAGCTTCGTCGTCCTGCCGTTCGGTGCGCAGGCGTGCGTAGACGGGAATGAAGGACGCCGACAACGCACCTTCGCCGAACAGGTTCTGCATCAGGTTCGGGATTCTGAGCGCTGCGCGCAGGGCATCAGCAGCGATCGACGTGCCCAGCACGTGGGCGATCACGGCATCGCGCGCGAAACCGAGAACACGACTGATCAGTGTGCCGGCAGCGACCAGAACAGCGCCAGAACTGCGCGGCGCGACGGGCACCGGAGTCGAGTCGTCAGTCGATGCCATGTACCAGCGACAGCGCGTCCTCGTCGCAGGCCTGCAGCATCGCATCCAGCAACGGTGAGCCGTAACGCGCCAGCCACGGCAACGGATTCACGACCCGCTCCTGCGGTGCGCCATGTGGCCAGAGCAGCGACTGCGCCTGCTCCAGCTTGCGCAACTGCTCCGTGATACGACGCTTTGATGCAGCCAGCACTCGGCGCTCGAGGCGTTCACTGCTATGCGACAGCTGCGCAACGGCACCATCGAGCGCTTCCGGTGCGATCGCCGCGTCCGACGCACGAATCGCTTCGGCGGTGCGACGGATCTGCGCCCGCAACGCCGCGATCGCATCCACCGATGCATCGGGCGTCGCATCGCTCGACAGGGTCCGTATGAGCGCGCGTGTATCGCGCATTGCATCGGCCGACTGCCCATGTCGCGTCAGCGTCGCACGCACATCCGGCGTCACAATTCGCAAACTGGTGCGCGGCAGCGCCAATGGCATTGCCACGTTGAGCGCCGCCGCCACGGCACCGACCTGCGCGAAATACGCCAGCTCGCCCGGGCCAGCCATGTACGCCACCGTCGGCAGCAGTGCACGCTCGACGACTGGGCGCATCAACACATTCGGCGACAACAGATCGTCGGAGACACGCGGCAACACCGTCTGCGCGCCGGAGATCGTCGCACGTTCCTTGACGCCGTTGCGGACCACGAACACCAGCGACTTGTCCGGCAGCAGTTCGACCTGCGGCGTGTAGCCCGCACTGCGCAACTCGTCAGAGCGACGAACGAGCGCCTCATCGATCACCGACGCTTCGGCGAGTGCGCGACGCAGCACCGGCGCCGACTGATGACGCACGCTCGGATGCGCCGCATTCAGCACCACGATGCCGAGTGGCGAAAGCATCTCGCGCATCAGCTCCACATACGCCGTTCCGACGGTCGTGCCTTCGTGATACGCGGTTGTGGCGGCCCGGATGAATTCCGGCCATGCGGCGCCTCCGCTCGCACGTTTCAGGATCGTCTTCGCGTCTTCGACGTTGCCGAGGAACGCGTGTGACATCATTGTGCCGTCAGGCGGAGGCGAACCGAGTCGCGCGTCCTGCAGCGCACCGGCGGACGGCAGCCAGGTGGTCGCACCCTCGGCGAAGTCGGCGTCGTCTGTCGCGGCCCAGAACACTGGTGCGGTCGGCACGCCGAGCACGGCTTCGATGCGATTGGCCAGCGCGAGCGCGCTCAGGGCCTTCACGATCGTGTACATCGGCCCGCCGAACAAGCCGGGCTGCTGACCGGTGGTGACCACGACGCCCTGTCCGCCGCTGACCCGTGCAAGCCGCGCCGCGGCCGGACCCGACGGGCGCATGGCTTCACGGAGCGTCGTCGCCCACCCGATACCCATCATCGGTTCGCGACACAATTCGATGTGCTCGCGCCACGCCTTCAGGTCCCGCGGTATTTCGGCCGTGCTGCCGGTCGGCAGTGTGCCGTCGCGCACCGCCAGCGCCAGTGGCCCCATCGCCAGCGGCAGACGCTCGACGAACGGCATCACCGACATCGGAGCCGTCCTGCTGCGCGCATCATGTTCCCCTGCAGGACCACGTCGAACCTCCGGACAACTTTTGAGACCCGACCCGGCGCACGCCGGCGCCGCAATCGCTGAGCTGCGAAGATAGCGCCCTCCGCCAGCGTGCACCGATCGACACGGCGAGGTGCGTCGCCTGTGATCCTGTCCGTGCTGCGCTGGTCACTTGTGATAGGGCTCGTTGCGCAGGATCGTGCCGGCGCGATACAGCTGCTCGGTGAGCACCAGGCGCGCCATCTCGTGCGGCAACGTCCACGGCGCCACGGCCAGGAGTTTCGTAGCGCGTGCGCGCACGGCGTCATCCAGACCGAATGCGCCGCCAACGACGAATGTCACCGCACCACCGACGTCACGCAGTCTGCCCAGCCACGCCGCAAACTCGGCGCTGGTCATACTGCTGCCGCGCTCGTCGCAGGCGACAACGTCACCGCGACCGAGGCACGCGTCGAGCAGGCGTTCCCCCTCCTGCCGACGCGTCACAGCGGGCGAGACGCTGCGGCCGCCCGCCTCCTTCACTTCACGCACTACCAGCGGCCAATACCGCGCCGCGCGCCGCTCGTACTCGGCGATTGCCGCGCCGAGCGACGCATCGTGCACCCGTCCGACCGCAGCCAGTACCAGTTCCACCGCTCAGGCGTAAATGCCGCGCAACTTGTGCACGGTGCTCACACGGCTGATCGCCAGCATATAGGCGGCCGTCCGCATGTTCACCTTGTGCTGGCGCGCGAGCACACGCACGTCGGTAAAACTGCGCGTCATGATTTCTTCCAGACGCGAGTTCACCGTTTCCTCGGTCCAGTAGTAACCGCCGCGATTCTGCACCCACTCGAAATACGACACCGTCACACCGCCAGCATTCGCGAGAATGTCCGGCACGACGAAAATGCCCTTCTCATCGAGGATCGCATCGGCTGCGGCAGTCGTCGGACCATTCGCGCCTTCGCAGATGATCTTCGCCTGCAGCTTGGGTGCGTTGCGGGACGTGATCACGTTTTCCATTGCCGCGGGCAGGAGGACGTCCACCTCGAGTGTCAGCAGTTCGTCGTTGGTGATCGCGTCACCGCCAGCGAATCCGTCGAGATCCCGATTGCGACGCACATACTCGATCGCCGCCATCACATCGATGCCCTGCGGGTTGTACACGCCGCCGGTGCGATCACTGATCGCCGTGATCCGCGCACCTTCGCGCTCGAGCAGCATCGCCGCCGTGGATCCGACGTTGCCGAAGCCCTGCACAGCAACCGTGGTGCCGCGCACCGGCATGCCGAGTTCCTTCAGCGCCTCGCGCGTCACGATCATGCAACCGCGACCTGTCGCTTCCTTGCGTCCCGCTGATCCGCCGAGTTCGAGCGGCTTCCCCGTCACCACGGCCGATGCCGTGTGCCGCATGTGCATGGAGTAGGTGTCCATCACCCACGCCATCACGCGTTCGTTTGTGTTCACATCGGGCGCCGGCACGTCAGTGTCGGGGCCGAGCAGCGAGATGATGTTCGACGTGTATCGACGCGTCAGCCGCTCCAGCTCACCGACGCTCAGGTTCGATGGATCACAGATCACACCGCCCTTCGCGCCACCGAACGGCAGGTTCACCACGGCGCACTTCCACGTCATCCAGGCGGCCAGCGCCTTCACTTCCTCGAGGTTGACTTGCATGTCGAAGCGAATGCCGCCCTTGGCCGGCCCACGCGACGTGTTGTACTGCACGCGATAGCCCGTGAAGACTTCGACGTCCCCGTTGTCCATATGCACCGGGATCGACACCGTGAGCTGTTTTTCGGGATTGCGCAGGATTTTGTAGATGCCGGGATCGAGATCCAGCAACTCTGCGGCGCGATCGAATCGCGACATCATGGCCTCGAACGGATTGTGCTCGTCGAGGAAACGGTCCTTGTCGGGAAGTACGATGTTGGTCGTCGGCAGCCGAAGTTCGGTCGCCATAGTTCAGCTCGTCAGCGTAAAGGGTCAGGGGATGAAGGGGTGATCCGTCGCGCCTCGAGCACCGACCGGACGACATCGTCCAGGGCCTCAGTGCCGTCGCGCGGAACTACCGATTGCGAAAGGTACCACAAGGGAATTGCCGAGTCCGGCCACAACTCTTCCAGCTTCACTGCATCCTTCAACGTGCACACCACGGCATCCATTTCACGTGCTGCCGCGAGCATACGCGCCACACTGTCTGCGTTGTAGCTGTGATGGTCGGCGAAAGTTACCGAAGTCGGTAGCAGGCCCAGCCTTTCGATCTGTTTCGTGAATGCGGTCGGATCACCAATACCACTCACCGCCAGCACTCGCTTCCCGCGCCAGGCATCGAGCGGTTCAACGGTCTGCGCCTTCACTGCGACGAAGGACGCCGGTGTCAGATCGACCGTCACCACGGTCGAGACTGTCAGCTCGCGAATTGCGGCCTCCGCCGACCGCACTCGATCGTCGAGCGCCGCCTTCACAGTCACGATCACGAGCGTCGCGCGTCGCAGCGCACGCAGCGGCTCGCGAAATGGGCCCGCCGGCAGCAGGCGCACATCACCGGTCCAGCGATCCGCGCTCACCAGCACCACGTCCGCCACGCGATGTGCCTTGCGATGCTGGAACGCGTCATCGAGAATCGCGAGATCGGCTCCGGCCGCTGCGGCCCGCTGCACCTGCGTGACGCGATCCGCGCCGACGAACACCGGCACATCCGGATTGAGCAAGCGATGCACGTGGACTTCATCATCGCCGTAGCCGCGCAGCACAATCGCAGGCGATGCGCCTTGCCTACGAAACTGGTGCGCGAACCACGCACTGACCGGTGTTTTCCCCGTCCCGCCAACTGTGATGTTCCCAATCGAGAGCGACGGGATCGGGCCCGGCTTCGCCCGGTTCATTGCCGCCAGCATGTTGATCTGCGCGATCGCTGCGCCGTATACCGCGCTCGCCGGCGTCAATGCTGCGCGCGCCAATCGCGACGATACGGTATCGCCGTACCAGATCGACTCGGCGAGATCAGCCAGCGGCACGCGTAGCCACCGCCGCCATGCGGTCGATGAAGAACGGCACCGAGTCCGCCGCATCGCGCGCGGTCTCGCCAGCCACCATGTGCGCCGAATCGAACACGATCGTCAAACGCGCAAACGGCTTCGGGATCATGAACTTGTCCCAGCTGTTCAGATACCACGCGCGTGACGCGAACACACCGAATGCAACCACCGGCGCACCGGCCCGATGTGCGGCCACCAGCGCGCCCGGCGCGAAGGTCCGGAACGGTCCGCGCGGACCGTCCGGCGTGACCGCGACCGTGAAGCCGTCACGCAGGGTGCGCACGAGCCCGAGCAGCGCCCGATCCGCACCGCGCGACGAGCTGCCGCGAATCAGCTTGCAGCCGAGCCGCTTCGCAACCTGCGCAATCAGCTCACCATCCTTGTGTGTGCTGATCAGGCAAGCGATGGACTGGAATCGCATTACGTACAGCAGCGGCAGCAGCTGACCGTGCCAGAGCAACAACGCGACCGGCTGTCCGTCGTGTCGCAGACGATCAATTGGTCCCGCATCGACGATCCGCACGCGCCACGTCACACCGAGCAAGTGAATCAACCAGGTGCCGAGCAGCGACAGCCAGCGCGTCCTTCGTGCATCGGTCGATACACGACCGTCGTCGATCACCTCCGGCTCAACGACTCCGCCCGTCATGCCACGAGACCGTCGACCATCTCGGCGACACGCGCCGCTGCACCGGGCTCACCCATTCTCGTCCGCACATCGGCGAGGGCCGTCAGCATCGCGGCGCGTTCCGGCGACGAGACGTCGAGCAGCGGCAACAGCGCGGGCGCCACACGATCGGCGCGCAACTCTTGCTGAATGAATTCCGGTGCCACGCGGCGCTCCGCCACAATGTTCACGAGTGCGATGTTCGGCAGCGTGACCAGCCGTTTCGCGATGGCGTAGGTCATGGCGCTCGTCCGATACGCGACGACCAGCGGGCAGCCGCAAAGCGCCGACTCGAGTGTCGTCGTACCACTCTTGCACATCGCCGCAGTCGCCGCGCGGAACACCGTATGCGACGCATCACGCACAATCGGATACGGACACACGGCAGCGTCGATTGCGACATTCGGCGGCGCACTGACGATCACCTGTACGTCTGCACGTTGCGCAACGATGGCACGCGCCGTGGCCACGAAGTCCACCAGATGACGCCCGATCTCGCCGGCACGGCTACCGGGAAACAATGCCAGCACGGGGCGCGACGCATCGAGTCCGAGCGTTGCACACGCCGCCGCGCGCGTCGGAAGATGCTGCGTGGCGTCGATCAACGGCGAGCCGACGAACGTGGCGTCGATACCGGCGTCACGCAGCAGTTTCTCCTCGAACGGCAGGATCACGGCAGCCTTGCGGACTGTGTCGCGCAATTCCTTCACCCGACTCTTGTGCCACGCCCACACCTGTGGCGTGATGTAGTACAGCACCGGAATGCCACGCTTTTTCGCTTCACGCGCGACGCGCATGTTGAATCCGGGGTAGTCGATCAGCACGACCAGCGTGACGCGTCCGGCATCCATGCGTGCGCACAGGTTCTGCATCAGGCGGCGCAGAATCGGCAGGTGCTTGATCACCTCGACAAAACCCACAACCGCGATCTTCTCGGCGCGTTCGAGCAGTTCGACGCCCTCGGCCGCGAGCCGACCACCGCCGACGCCGACCACATGCAGTTCAGGTCGGCGCGCGCGCAACGCCGTGACCATCGCCGCCGCGTGCATGTCGCCCGAAGGCTCGCCGGCGACGATCATCACCTCGCGTGCACTCACGCCTGCCTCAGCGCACCACCGCGCAGTCGCAACGAGTGCCGATCGATGTCGGTCACGATGCGCAACGCTGTCGACAAGGCTTCACGGCCGGCAGCACCGCTCACGACCACGGGCAGCTCACCGCGGATCGCCGATACGAAGCTGTCCAGTTCCAGGCGCAGCGGCTCACCTTCGGGCGCGAACAGCGGCACCGGTTCGACGAACTGTTCGAGCGACGTGGCCTGGGCGGCAAAATCGCGCGGATCGACATCGCCTCGCATTCGGAAGAACATCCCGGCGCCGGTTCCCAGGTCGAGCGACACGTACCCACTGCGCTGAAAGATCCGCAGCTTGCGTGTCTTGTCGCGCGACACACGACTGGCGGTGATCGTCGCCACCGCACCGCTCGCGAACTCAAGTCGAGCGTTGGCAATGTCGAGTGTATCGGTCAGCACCGGCACACCGACCGCGCTCACATCAACCACCGGGCTGCCGACGATCGTCGCCACCAGGTCGATGTCATGGATCATCAGGTCGAGCACCACCGCCACGTCGGCACCGCGCGGCGTGTACGGGGCCAGCCGATCGCTCTGCACGAACAGTGGATCCGCGAGATGTGGCCACGCGGCGCGCACGGCGCGGTTGAATCGCTCGACGTGACCCACCTGCAGCACGACGCCGGCACTCGCGGCCGCCGACACCAGCGCATCCGCTTCCTCGAGCGTGACGGCAATCGGCTTCTCGACGAAGAGATGTTTCCCCGCGGAGAGAATCGCCATGCCGACGACATGGTGCGCCATCGTCGGCACGACACAACTCACGGCGTCGCTGGCGGCGATCAGCGATTCGAGCGACGCGTGCGAGGTGACGCCGAGTTCTGTCGCGACCGCTGCCGCGCGCTCCGGATTGGCGTCGTAGAATCCGGCGAACGCGATGTCCGGCATGTCGCGCAGAATCCGGACGTGATGAAAACCGAGTCCGCCCGCGCCGGCGACTCCGATGCGGATGCTCAGAACCCGATTCCTCGCTCGCTCTCTTCGATGAACGTCA
>JANLPZ010000201.1:0-7299 GCA_031367535.1 Gemmatimonadaceae bacterium | reverse complement strand
CCGCGCCAAGGGCGCCGTGCTGCGCACCAGTGGTGGCCGCGCTCCGGGGCATCAGCCGCTCAAGAAGGCGCTCGAGAAGATCCGCGGTGTGCTCGACGCGATCCCGGGTCGCAAGATGCGCCCGATCGAGGCCTACGACATCCTCATGCTCGCCGCCAGTGCGGTGATCAGCGGTGGTATCCGTCGCTCGGCCACGATCGCGCTCTTCAGCGCCGACGACGAAGAGATGGTCAACGCCAAGACCGGCGAATGGTGGAAGCACAACCCGCAGCGTCAGCACAGCAACAACAGTGCGATGCTCGTGCGTGGCGATGCGACGAAGGAAGAGTTCATGTCGCTGTTCAACGCGATCCGTCAGTTCGGCGAACCAGGCTTCTACTTCACCGAGAACGCTGACTACGGCGCCAACCCGTGTGTCGAAATCGGTCTCGCGCCGTCGCTCGTCGTCGACGCCACGATCAAGGGCAAGCTGGAAGGGTACGGCTACAGCGAGCCGGTGGAAGTCGGCGACACCATCAGCGGCTGGCAGCACTGCAACCTGACCACGATCAACGGTCGCATGTGCGAGACGCCGGAAAAGTTCTACGAGTTGTGCGCCGTCGCCGCGACGATCGGCACGCTGCAGGCGGCGTACACCGAAATGAGTTACCTCGGCCCGGTCACGCGGGTGATCAACGAGCGTGAGTCACTGCTCGGCGTGAGCATCTGCGGCATCCTCGAGCGTCCCGACGTGCTGCTCAATCCGGCCGTGCTGCGGAAGGGCGCCGAGACGTGTGTGATGACAAATCGCGCCGTCGCGGAGACCATCGGTATCCAGCCGGCGGCGCGCGTGACCTGTGTGAAGCCGGAAGGCACGGCCAGCCTGTTGCTCGGCACGGCCAGCGGCATTCACCCGCATCATGCCAAGCGCTACTTCCGTCGCGTGCAGGCTGCGCGGACGGAGCCGGTGTACAACTACTTCAAGTCGTGGAATCCGCAGATGACCGAAGTGTACGGCATGAAGGCCGACACGACGGACGTCATCACGTTCCCGATCGAGGCACCGGACGGCGCGATCCTCAAGAAGGACATTCATGCGTTGCAGTTCCTCGAGATGGTGAAGCTGGTGCAGGAGAACTGGGTTGTGCCGGGCACGGCGCACGAGAAGTACAACCCGGGCCTCCGTCACAATGTCAGCAACACGGTGACGGTGAAGGAGAACGAGTGGGAGTCAGTGGCCGACTTCATCTGGGAGAATCGCGCGTACTTCACCGGCGTCAGCCTCCTCGGCGCCACCGGCGACAAGGACTATCCGCAGGCGCCGAACGAGGAAGTGACGACCGCCGCCGACATCGTGAAGTGGAACAACCTCACGTACGAGCCTGTGGACTATTCTTTCATGAGCGAAGCGGCGGACTACACGTCACTGAAGGAGACCGTCGCCTGTGCCGGCGGGGCGTGCGAGATATTCTGATGCAGTGATGTGGGTATAAAGGCAGGAAACGCGGGGACTCCGGGTGGCGGGGTCCCCGTGTTGCGTTTCAGCGGATGGTGATCGCGAGCAGACACAGGCGCGAGCGTTCAACTGCCTCAGTGATCGTAACTCACTGCCCGCGAGACCTGCCACCCACTCGCCGTGCGTCGCCACACATGCAGGAACTTGAACGTCCCGCACTCGTCCGCGCCCAATTCGCGATGGCAGAACTGATGTATCCCGGTCTCGATCGCGCCGTAATTTCGGATCGGATACACCTCCACCGCGCCGACAAGCACGCGGCGAATACCGTTGTCCTTGTCGAAGTTGCTCGTCAGGCCGGCCATCGCCTGCGACCACGTGAGCAGACCGCCGGTGTCATGATAGAATTCGAGATCGCGCGCGAAGTAGCGGCCGAGTCGAATCGCATCGTGTGCGTTGTAGGCGGCGAACATCAGCGAATCGGCGAGGATGATCTCCCGGTGGAGCGTCGTCGGAGCAGGCGGGACCGCCGTTCGCACAGCCTGTGCCGAGAGCACCGAGGCGGTGGCGCCGTACGCGAGCAGAGCGAAAACCGTGTTCCGAACAGTGTGCGTGTCCATGCCCAGGCTCCTTGACCCCATCGGTGATACGGTGCGTACCCGAACGCCGTACGCAGGGCACCATGCGGAGTTTCCCGCCCTTTGCCGCGGTCCTTCCAACGCTCCCGGACCTTGCCAGAAGTCCGCTATGCGCGCATTAGTACTATCATGGAAAGATTGAGTCGAAATTTCCGCGACGTGCTCCGACAGGCCACAACCGTCGCTAGCGCGATATTGTCCGCCACCGCCGTCGCAGCGCAGGCACCGAACATCGATCCACTGCAGCCCGTGTGTGCCGAAGGGAAGGCGCCGCTGGTCGACACGACCTTGGTCATCGTCGCACTGGAACCGGCGCGCATGTTCCTCGACTCGGCGTACAGCGACGCACAGCGGCAGCAGATGAGCTTCTCCGCCGACGCGATCGCGCGACGATTCGTGCCGCCGACGTCACTCGGCAGTGTGCCGACGCTGGTCGACTTGCCGGCGTACTACGCCGATGGCGAGGACGATGGCGGCCGCAGTGTGCTCAGCGGACGGCTGATCCTGATCGTGAAACGTGACGGCCGTCTCAGGACGCTGGCGTGGGAATATTTCCCGCTGGCAACTGCACTGGCGGCCGCCGTGGTCCGGGCCACTCAGGCGGCTGACAGCGCAGGCGATTTCGACGGCATCATGCGTCCGGTGGACAAACGTTCCGACGATACGCTCGCCATTGATATTCGCTCGCGAATGGAGCATGAGGCGCCGCGATTTCCGCTGATGCGCGCGCGCGTGGCGGGTTACCGCGGTGAGACGCTGGCCATGGTACAGAAGGCGGGCCATCTCGAGTATCCGCCATCCGCCGGTCGAGCCGGTGTCGGGACGCGAGGTGAAGTGCGTTTCGTGGTGGGAACGGACGGACACGCTGTCATGCAGTACGCGCAGGTGACACGCGCCGGGTGGCGGGACTTCGTGCCGCCGATGCGGAAGGCGATCGCGACGAGTGAATACATTCCAGCAACCAGCGGTGGCTGCAAAGTACCGGCATGGGTGCGCCAGAAATTCGGGTTCGAGATCCGACGCTAGATGACTGCAATGACGTGACCTTCCCCGACCACTTCTCCACCGTCGCCGCGCAGTACGCGACCAGCCGCCCGCGGTATCCCGCCGAGCTGTTCGCCTGGCTCGCCTCGATCGCGCCCGCGCACGACCTCGCATGGGACGCCGGCTGCGGCTCCGGGCAGGCCAGTGTCGCACTCGCGTCGCACTTCACGCATGTCATCGCGAGTGACGCGAGTGCACAACAGATCGCGAGCGCCGAGCCGCGCGCGAACATCACGTACATGGTCGCGGGTGAAGTGAATGCAGCACTCGACGCAGAGACGGTTGATTGTGTGACCGTCGCACAAGCCGTGCATTGGTTCAATCGCGATCTGTTCTACCAGGAAGTGCGTCGCGTGCTCGTTCCTGGCGGTGTGTTTGCAGTGTGGTCATACGATCTGGCCGAAATCACGCCGCGGATCGACGAGATCGTATTGCCGTGGTATCGCGACACACTGGGGCCATACTGGCCCACGGAACGTCTGCACGTCGAACAGCACTATCACAAGATCGGTTTCCCATACGCGGCCATTGACGCACCAGCGTTTGTCATGAAAAGTTCATGGACACGAGAACAGTTCGTCGACTATCTCGCGACGTGGTCGGCGGTGACTGAATATCGGTTACAGACCGGACGCGATCCGATTCTGACGATGCGTGACGCTCTCGCGAGCGTGTGGGCTGACAACAGAGCGCGCGACATTCGCTGGCCGCTCACGATGCTCGCTGGCTTTCGTCAGCGTTGACCGCTTGCGCGCCGTAGCGTCTGCATCGTTCTTCTGATCCGATGCGCAGGCGGCGCCGCCGCTGCCCGCCAGGTACTGCCCCACCCAAGGAGATCACGCGTGGCGTTCACGCTTTCGCGACCCGGCGCCCTGCGCGCCGGTGCGCTCGTCCTGTCCGGCCTGTTCACTGCGGCGCTGCACGCGCAGACCACTCCCGCGAAGCCAGCGGCGCGCGCCACCCCCGTTCGCCGCGAAATCCCGGCGGCACCGACTGGACCGCTCACCTTCGACTCGACCGTCTTCGGCGCCGTGCGCTGGCGCGAGATCGGGCCGGCGCGCGGCGGTCGCTCCGTGGCCGCGACAGGTTCGGTCCAGCGACCGAATGAATATTGGATGGGCACGTCCGGCGGTGGCGTCTACAAGACGACGGATGGCGGCATCACATGGAGCGCCGCCAGTGACAACTTCTTCGGTGGCACCATCGGCTCCATCACGGTCGATCCGCAGAACGCAGACATCGTGTGGGTTGGCGGCGGCGAAACGGATATTCGCGGCAACGTGGCCGGTGGTGACGGTCTCTGGAAGACCACCGATGGTGGCAAGACCTGGACACGGCTCGGTTTTCTCGAAGAACACATCGCGGCGATCCGTATTCACCCCACGAACAAGGATGTCGCGTGGCTGGCGGTCTTCGGCAACCCGTTCAAGGCCGGCAGCAACCGCGGCGTCTTCAAGACCACCGATGGTGGCAAGAGCTTCACCAAGGTGCTCTTCGTCGATGACTCGACCGGCGCCATCGACATTCAGGTCGATCCGTCGAACCCCGACATTCTCTACGCTGCAACATGGCAGGCGTATCGCACGTCATGGTCTCTGTCGTCCGGCGGTCCGGGCAGCGGCATCTACAAGTCGGTCGATGGCGGCACCACGTGGACGAACATCTCGCGCACCGCGCCGGGTCTGCCGAAAGGTGTGATGGGCAAGATCGGGCTCGCCATTTCGCCGGTGAAGCCAAGCCGCGTGTGGGCGATCATCGAGCATGATTCCGGCGGTGTCTATCGCTCGGATGATGCCGGCGCGACGTGGAGTTACATCAATCGCGATCGCAAGCTCCGGCAGCGCGCGTGGTACTACTCGAACATCGTCGCGGATCCAAAGGACACGAATGTCATTTATGCGCTGAACGTCGGTTTCCACCGCTCGCGTGACGGCGGCAAGACCTTCCCCGGTAGCATACGTGTGCCGCATGGCGACAACCACGACCTGTGGATCTCGCCGACGGATCCGAATCGCATGATTGAGGCGAACGACGGTGGTGCCACGGTCAGCACCGATGGAGCAAAGTCGTGGACCGACGAGGACTTCCCGACCGCGCAGTGGTACCATGTCGACGCGAGCAATGACTATCCGTACCAGATCTGCGGCGCGCAGCAGGACAACTCGACTCTCTGCGGGCCGAGTCGCGCCGACGGTCGTGTGGCGCTCGCTGATTGGAAGGACGCTGGCGGCGGTGAGTCCGGCTACGTGACGCCGCATCCGACGAAGCCGTGGATCGTCTTCGCCGGCAGCTACGGCGGGCTGCTGACGCGCAAGGACATGCGCACCGGTTTCGAGCGCAACGTGACGGTGTACCCGATCAATCCAATGGGTCAATCGTCAAAGGACATTGCGGTCCGCTTTCAGTGGACGTTCCCGATCGTCTTTTCGAAGCACGATCCGAACGTGTTGTACGCCGCCGGTTCGAAGCTCTTCCGCAGCACCAACGAAGGCGAAAGCTGGACCGAAGTGTCGCCGGAACTGGCGCGTCGCGATCCGAAGACGATGGATGCGTCAGGCGGACCGATCACGAAGGATCAGACCGGCGTCGAGACGTACGCGCTGATCTTCGCGTTCGATGAGTCGCCGGTGCAGAAAGGAGTGTTGTGGGTGGGCACTGACGATGGTCTCGTGCACGTGTCGAAGAACGATGGTCGCACGTGGGAAAACGTGACGCCGCCTGGCATCGGTGACTTCACGCGCATAAGCATCATCGAGCCGTCGCACTACGCAGCCGGCACTGCCTACGTCGCCGCCAATCGCTATCAGCTCGGCGACAAGCGCCCGTTGCTCTACAAGACGACCGACTTCGGCAAGACGTGGACATCGATCACCAACGGCATCGAGCCTGAACACTTCCTGCGCGTCGTGCGCGAGGATCCGGTCCGTCGCGGCCTCCTGTTCGCCGGCACGGAACGCGTCGTATATGTGTCATACGACGACGGCATGAACTGGCGCACGCTGCGTCGCAACATGCCGCTCGTGCCGGTACACGACCTCAAGATCAAGGACAACGATCTCATCGCCGCTACGCACGGTCGCGGGTTCTGGGTGCTCGATAACATCGATGCGCTGCGTCATGTCACACCGGCGATCGTTGCCACAACGGCGCATCTCTTCAAGCCGAGTGATGCGTGGCGCACGGATTGGGGCGGCGGATTCATGGCGCAGATGGCGGGCGTCGATGGACTCGGTGCGAATCCTCCTGGCGGTGCACGCTTCCAGTACTGGCTCAAGGATGCGCAACAAACCGTCAAGTTCGAATTCCTCGACGCGACCGGCAAAGTGATCACCGGCTTCACCAGCGATCAGGATCCGGACACGCAGGCTGATTCGATTCGTATCGATGGTCTGAAGAGCGCGATGATCGATTCGCTCACGAGCAAGGCAGGTCTCAGTCGCGACTCGGCGACGAAGGTCGCGACCGCGCGCTTCACGGGGCCGGGTGCCGCGGCGGCGATCGATTTCGAAGAACTGTTCTCGCGCGGCGCGCGTCCTGCGCGCGTACCGAACAAGGCCGGCATGAACAACTTCAACTGGAACATGCGGTATCCCGACGCCGCACGGTTCGATGGCCTGATCATGTGGGCCGGCACCGTGACAGGTCCGATGGCGCCTCCCGGTGCGTATTCGGTGCGCATGACCGCCGGCGCTGTCACGCAGACGTATCCGTTCCGCATCAAGAAGGATCCGCGCAGCGATGCCACGGAAGCCGACCTGCAGGCCCAGTTCAAGATGTTGCTCGCGATCCGCGATCGCACCACCGACGCCAACATGAGCGTGCGTACAGTGCGCAACATGCGCTGGCAGGTGGCCGATCGGGCACCGAAGCTCACCGGGCAGCCGTCGATCGAGTTCCAGTCACTCGCGAACGAAATGATGACCGAGCTGACAACGGCGGAAAACGAGGTCTACCAGACCAAGAACCAGAGCTCGCAGGACCCGCTCAACTACCCGATCAAGTTGAACAACCAGATCGCGGCGTTGTCGGGCACGGTGGGCAGTGGAGAATACCGTCCGACCGTGCAGGCGCGTCAGGCGTTCGGACTGCTCAGCGGCAAGCTGGACGTGCAGCTCGGCGCCATGAAGAAGAGCATGGATTCACACCTGCCACGTCTGAACGCGATCCTCAAGGCCGCCGGCC
>JANLPZ010000095.1:0-5102 GCA_031367535.1 Gemmatimonadaceae bacterium | reverse complement strand
AGCCGCCAGTCTTGAAGAAGCACGCGCGCTCCGGAGTGACGTGACGCATCAGGGCTCTGTACCGGAAGGACCTTACGTACAAGCCACTCCAGTTTTGGTCGCGTTCGACAAATCGTCAGCAACGATCGCGCGGCCCTATTCGCGTACGTCATAACGCGACGCGCTCGCCACCTTAACTGCCGTCTGAACAGCGCAACCACGTGCGCAGCGTGTCCGTCACACTGCGCACGGTGCTTTCCGATTTCAGCACGCCATTGTGCGAGGCGTGCGCATCGCGCAACACAACCGGTGCGGGCCGCAACCCGGCGATGAATGCGCCGCTCTCATTCTTGCCGATCAGGTAGTCGCGCCCCGCAACCACCACCAGCGCACGACCGCGCACCTGTGACGCATCGTCGATCGGGTTGAACGCAAAACTCGTCGTGTCGAACAGTCGCGGTCCGATTGCTCCAGCCTTCGATCGCACCAGCGACGTGATGCGCGTGTACGGCGACATGTACACCGTGGCGGCCGGGCTGTAGTCGCGCGCCAATCGCGCCGCGAGTGCAGTGCCCATCGAATGACCGATCACGACGATCGGTGTCAGCGTGTCGCCAAGTCGCGCGCGCAGACTTGCGTACGACAGCGCGGCATCGTCGAACAGTCCCGTCGTACTCGGCACACCGGGCGTGCCGCCGTATCCACGATAGTCCGGCACCAGCACCGAGAATCCCGCCGACTGGAGTGCCCGTCCCAGCGGCATCATCTCGGCCCGATTGCGACCCTTGCCGTGCAGCAACAGCACGCCGCCGCACGGTACCGCGCGATCGGACGCAGGACCCCACCACGCCAGTACGCCGCCGGCCGAGTCGCGGCGCGATATCGTATCAAGTCGAGCCGATTTCCACCCCCACTCCTCCTGTGAAGCACGCATCGCGCGCATCGGCTTCGGTCTTATTGCGATCGACTCGGTCAGCGGGCCGCGCAGGAAACACCCGCTCAGTGCCGTGAGCGCGAATCCTCCTACCGCGAGACGACGGATCGCAACCAGCGACAGCATCCGCGTGCTCAGCGCGCGTGCGGCGGCGATGTGTCCCCACGCGTCACACCTGACGGCGGTTGCATCGGCCGCGTCGCGAACCAGAGTACGACCGCGCCAATCGTGATCGCGGCGTCGGCGAGGTTGAAGGTCCAGAAGCGTGTGCTGCCGAATCCGACGTCGATGAAATCCACCACGCCGCGATCCCACCGCAGCCGATCGACGAGATTGCCGAGTGCTCCGGCGGCGACCAGTGCGATGCCGGTGAAGAGGACGGGTTCGTCGCGGCGGGTGCGGAACAGCCAGAGCGCGACACCGAACAGCGACGCAGCGGCGAAGCCGGCCAGAATCCATCGCGACCAAGCGCCCGCCGTCAGGCCCATCGCGGCGCGTTCGTTGTAGGCGAGCGTGAAGCGCACAGCATCGCCGAAGACGTCGTGTGGCACGTACGGCGGCGACAGCTGCTCCACCGCGACGCGCTTGCTGGCGCAATCACTGAGAAACACACCAGCGAAGATCGGCAGGAACACACGCGCCTTGCGCGACGGGAGTTGCATGCGGCGGAGTCCGGTCAGGGGGTCGGTCGGGAGCCGCCGTCCGGCGGTGAAGAGGCCAGCAGTACACTACGCTATGCCCAAGGTTTCAGGCCACTGGGCAGCGATGTTGACCCACGTTACGCCAGCGCTTCCATTCCCATCGACGTTCCCCAGACAACGGTCCGCGTTCGAAGGGCCTGATCGATGTTCCGTGCTGCGCGGCCGTGGGGCCCCGCAACACGCTCCCGCCTCCGGTCGCACGCCATGATTCTCCGCTGCAGCGTCACGCTCCTCGTCGCGTTCGCGCCCGCACTTGCCGCACAGACGGTCGCCCGCACGGCGTTCACCGCCAATGACGCGCTCGACGTCACCACCGCGCAGATCTCCGACCTCTCGGCCGACGGGCGATGGCTGCTCGTGACGACGGCCAGTCGGCGCAACGGACTCGGCGTCGACTATCGCCGCGACACCGATCCGACCTACCTGCGCGCCAATCCGGCGCGACTGAGTGTGATCGACACACGCGATGGTTTACAGCGCGATGTGTTTCCGTCGAAAATCACGGTGCGATCAGCGGCGCTGTCACCGGACGCCAGCAAGGTCGGTGCACTGGTGGTACGCAACGATCGCGTCGAGGCGGTGATCTGGGATCGCGCGACGGGACGCGCACGCACGTTGCCAGTGCCGGCGGGTTTGTACATCGCCGAGTCGAGTGATCTGAAGTGGAGCGGCGACGGGGCGCGTGTGCTGGTGTCGATGCACACCGATGCGTGGAAGCGCGATGCGACGGCCGAGTTTGCGCGGATGACGAAGGGGCCCGTGTTCGTGCAGGATGGCAGCGACCCGTTCCTGGCATGGGAGAAGATGCGGCGCGAAGGCAGCGTGCGTGCCGTATACAGCCTCGATGCAGCGACGGGCAAGGCGACCGAACTGCTGCCGACTGCCATGTACCAGTCGTATCAGCTGTCGGAAGATGATTCTCTGATCACGTGGGCGGCCGACAACACGAAGAAGACGGATTACGACGTGATCTTCGGCAGCGACAGCCGATTGATGGCGCGACGTGTGAATGGTGGTGTGCCGATGGAGCTGCTCGCCAGCATCAAGGGTCTGTCGCCGATGTGGGCGCGTGACGGACGACGGTTTGCGTACGCGAAGGATGGCCGAGTGTTCGTGCGCACGATCGGTGACTCGGCGGCGAAACAGATCGCAGGCCCCGATTCCGCTGCCGCCGCGCGCACGGCCAGCGATACGTCACCGGCAGCTCGTGCGGCGCGCGCACTGACGCGGTATTCCGTGGTTCGCTGGTCGCCGACAGCCGATGCGCTGCTGTTGTCGAATCCACACGGACTTTGGCTTGCACCGGTCAATCGTGACGCGATGACACTCGTCGTCGCCACCAACGACACGGTGAACACCACGCCGCGTGTCGCGCCGGTCGCATGGAGTGAGGATGGCCGGTACATCTATCTCACGTCCGCATCACGCACGACGTGGGAACGCGGCGTGTCGCGATTCGATCGCACGACCGGACAGCTGACCTCACTCGCCCGCGATGCACGTCTCTATGGCAACGTGCGTCTGTCGAAGAACGGTGCAGTACTCGTCTACTCGTCGGGCGAAGGTAATCGGCCGCAGGATCTGTACGTTGCCGATGCCGCGATGAGCGGCGCGCGCCGACTGACCACGCTCAACCCCGCGCTCGAGTCGAAGGCGCTCGCCAGTACGCGCCTCATCAACTATCACGACGCCGATGGCAAGACGCGCTACGGCGTCGTCTATCTGCCGGCCGGATTTAGCACCGCGAAGAAATATCCGACGTTGTTCAGCGTGTACGAGGATTTCTTCGACGACACGTTCGATGCCTCCCTCAACGTATTGTCATCGCAGGGCTACGTCGTCGTGAAGCCGTCGGTCGGATTCGAGACCGGTTTCCCCGGCGAAGCGTGGCTCAAGGGTGTCACGGCCGCCGCCAATGCGGTCATCGAGGCCGGCATCGCGGATTCGTCGAAACTTGGCGTGTATGGCACCAGTTACGGCGGCTACGCCACGAACCTGCTCATCACCCAAACCGGTCGTTTCCGCGCCGCCGTCAACGTGTCGGGCAAGGTCGACATGGTGTCGTTCTACACTGACTCACCACGACTCGGCGTGCGCAACGTGCACGCCGCCGAGAAAAGCCAGGATCGCATCGGCGCCACACTGTGGCAGGCACCGCAGAAGTACATCGCACACTCGGCCGTCTTCTACGCCGATCGCATCACTACGCCGCTGCTGCTCATTACGGGCGCACAGGACCCGAACGTGCCGGCCGACAACACGCGCGAGATGTACTACGCGCTGCGTCGGCTCGGCAAACCGGTCACGTGGGTGAACTACATGAATTCCGGCCATGGCACACCCGGCACCACGGCCGAAGACTTCATCGATTACCACGAGCGTATTTCCGCGTTCTTCGATCGGCATCTCAAGGGCACTGGCGCCAGTGGTGTGGTCGAGGCGACGTCGCTCACCGGTCAACCGCTCTATCGCCCGGAGCCGCAGGGCGCCGTGCGGGAGAAGATGGAAGCGCAGCTCGACACCGCACGTCGCGCATTCGAACACACGCCTGCCAATGTCGATTCGCTCATCTGGCTCGGTCGGCGCACCGCGTATCTCGGCCGCTTCAATGACGCGATCGCCATCTACACGAAAGGCATCGCCTCACATCCTGACGATGCTCGGCTGTATCGGCATCGTGGGCATCGCTACCTCAGCACGCGCCAGCTGCCGAAGGCGATTGCGGATTTCGAGCGTGCGTACGCGCTGACCAGGGCCAAGGCCGATGTGGTGGAACCTGATGGTCAGCCGAATGCGCGCAACATTCCGACCAGTACGCTCAACGGAAACATCCGGTATCATCTCGCGCTCGCGTATTACCTGAGCGGGCAGTTCGAGAAGGCGCTGCCGATTTATCGCGAGGATATCGCAGCCTCGAAAGGCAATCCCGACATGCTCGTCGCGACCAGCCATTGGTTGTACATGGCGTTGCGTCGCCTCAATCGCACCGGCGAAGCGGCCGCCGTACTGACGCCGATCACGGCGTCGATGGACGTGATCGAGAACGGTGCGTATCACCGACTGCTTTTGTTGTACAAGGGCGAACTGCCCGAGTCAGAGCTGCTCCGCAATTTCGGCAGTGATGGCAACCTGCAGGACATCACCACTGCGTACGGTGTCGCCAACTGGCATCTCTACAACGGTCGCAAGGCGCGGGCGGACGAGATCTTCACGCAGATCCTCGGCGCACAATCGCAGTGGGCCAGCTTCGGTTATCTGTCAGCTGAAGCGGAGCGTGCGCGCAGTGTCGTGCAGTAGACGCGTGCGACGCTGATCACGGTGGCGGTGGACGGTCGCGATCGTCATCCGCGCGCGGCGGCCGACCGTCGCGCGGCCGTCCGTCGCGATCACGGCGCAGCGGCGGACCACCGGGACGGCCGGGCACGAAGCGCGCGAGTCGTTCGCGCTGCCGGTCGTCAAGCATCGGATTGATCGCGGCGCGCAACGAA
>JANLPZ010000091.1:0-14250 GCA_031367535.1 Gemmatimonadaceae bacterium | reverse complement strand
CGCCGCCAGTTCCTTGTCGCGAATGTCTTCCGCGCCCGCGTTCGCATCGACCGGCACGAGCGTCTGATCCACCTGCTTGCCGGGCGTCATCGTGTTGCGACGCAGCGCGCCATGACCGGCATACGAGAAGAACGCGACGTCACCAGGCTTGGAGCGCGCGAGCAGCGCTGTCAGCGAGTCGATGATCGCCTGTCGCGTCGCCGCCTTGTCGAGCAGGACCCGTATGTTCGCGCGCGCAAAGCCGAAACGCGCCGTGATCACCTGCGCGATGGCCGCCGCATCGTTGGTGGAGCCTTCGAGGTTGCTGATGGTGCCGCGTGTGCTGGCGCCGCGCGCGGTCGGGGCTGGCGTGCGTCGCGCGATGCTGCCCATCGCCGTCCGCACTGCGGTGGCCGGCAGGAACGCTTCGTAGTCGTTGATGCCGACGATCAGCGCGCGGCGCACCTGAGCCTGCAGCGGTACCGACAGGGTCAGCGCAAGCAGCAGCGCCGGAACGAGACGGATCGGGAGACGCGTCGAAGACATGGCGGTGGGACGTTCGAGGGAGTGACGCAGCGTGGGATGTGACAAAACCTGAATTCCCGCATAAGAAGGAACGATCAGACCCACCGGGTGGCAATTCACCCGTTCAGGTGACCGTGCTGGAATGGACACGGAATCGACCGTGACGTGTCCATCAGGTCACACGTCCCGAGCTCACGAAGGGTCGTGCGGGCATTGTCCGTGCTTTGGCTCCCGTCCGCGGCCCACGACTAGAATCCTCGCCATGCCTACGATCCTCTCCCCAGGACTCCGCCGAATCACCGCGCTGCTGGCGCTGGTCCTCGGCAGCACGATCGCCGGACCTCTGGATGCACAGGTCTCCTGTGATCCGACACCCGCGATCCCCGAAAATGCCGTCAGCAGCAGCTTCGATGCGCAGGTGCGGCAGATGCTTCGCGAAAGCGAGGATTTCCAGAAGCCGAACTGTGAAACGAAGACGCCGCGCGCACTTCGCGTCGCGCGGCTGCTCAAGCCAATCGCCGCCGCCACTCGCGACGTCGGTGGCTCGACGCGGTTTTTGGTGCTCAACAAGAATGAGGAGAATGCCTTCGCGACCGGGTGGCCCGAGAACGGCTATCACCTGATCGTCGTCTACACCGGCATGATCGACGCACTCGATCGTCGCGCTGCGCAGGCTGCAGCGCGCTCGGGTCGGAGCGCCAGTGAACTGAGCGACATCTTCCTGTCGACTGTGATTGCGCATGAGATGTCGCACAACATCCTGCGGCATTCGCAGGACACGAACTGCCGCCGCTCGAACAACGCGAACGCCACGGGTGAAGGTGGCGCGAGTCGCGCCGAGGGCACACGCGTTGCCGCGCCGGGTGTGGTGGCGTGCCGGCAGTACTCACAGGCGAAGGAACTGGCGGCCGATTCTCTGGCTGCGTTCCTGATGTTCGCGACGCGCAAGAACAGTGTGTTCAGTGACGCCGGCGAGTTGGTGCGCCTGTGGGAACTGGATGCGGCCGAGGAGCGCGCATCGGGCGAAAACGCGTTCTTCGGCGAGCGTGTAATGAGCACGCATCCGTCGGCGGTTCGTCGTGCCGCGCTCTACATGCGCCTCTGGGCCAGCATGCTCGAGGAGCAGGATCGTTACGACAGCGCGATCGGTTTGATCAGCGCGAATGTGGAAGTCGATCGTGCGATATCGATGCTCGACTCGGTGCGGCGCGCGCTCCCCGCCGCACCATTCATCGATGAAGCGATGGGCGCCGCGCTGCTGACGCAGTGGCTGGCGACGGTGCCGGTTGGTGCACTCGTCGTGCGTCCGACCGTGGGCGTGGTGCGCACACGATTCGTGGAGGGGTTGCGTGGTGACAATAGCGGCGACCAGATGATGCTGACGCGCGCACGCACCGCGCTCGAAGCGATCGGCGACGTGGACAATCACCCGGCCAGTCTCGCCAACCTCGCATTGCTCGATGCGTACACCGGCAATGCGACACGCGCACTGCAACGTGCGAAGCGCGCCGTGCAACTCGCCGGTGGTGATGCATCGATCCTCAACACACTCGGCATCGCCTACTTCCAGGCCGGCCAGACCGACTCGGCGCGCGCAGTGTTCGGACGCATTCTCAGCGGCACCAATGTGCAGCCGACAGAAACGACGTGGCGCGCGAACTGTCTCAGCGACAAGACGAAGCCGATGAGCACGCGCGTCTGCTTCAACTACGCACGCGCCCTGTTCGAGAAAGACCAGGCGGCCGGCTTGACGCTGCTGATGGCGTACCGCGACATCTACGGCCAGCAGCCGTGGGGCCAGGAAGCGGGCCGCATCGTCGTCGCCGCGCGCAATGGCGGATCGACGGCGCTGCCCGCTGGTTCGTCGGCACCGAGCACTTCGCCGTCATCGCCGTCGGCACCGCGTCCTGCCGCGCCGTCGCCCGGAACGAACAGCAAGATCGGGAATCTCGGCTTCCGCGCGATTCAGCTCGTGTCACCGGACGGCCTGAAAAAAGTTGGCACCGGCATGCGCCCGCGTGAAGCGCAATCGATCCTGCCAGGCGCCGCGCAGGTGGGTGAAGCGAGCGCCGAGGGGCGCCTGGTGCAGAGCGAGGAGGCGGGCGTCGGCCTGCTGGTGAAGCCCGATCCCGCTGGCGGCGAGCGCGTGGTCGGCATCGTGTCGACTGGCCCGTGGTCGCTGGCCGGTGTCACGCCGGGTCAGCCGATCAGCACCTTGGCGCGACTCGGGCGCGTGGTGGATCGCGATGCGGATACGTATGTGTATATCGTGTCGGGGCAGATGGTGCGGGTGGTCACGGACGGCACGGTGATCAAGTCGGTGATCGTCCGCGCGGATCAGTAGCCCTCTGGCGGCGGCCTCGTGATGGGCGGGAAGAGCCGGGCTGGTTGCCGACTCTTCCCGACAGTCCGTAGCTTCGCGTGTCGTACCGAAACACGCGGGCGTGCGCTGCGTACGTGAGGCACGGCCCTAACCCGAGGCACCACATGGTCAGTCGCGAAGATCTGGAAAGCTTTCTCGTCCGGCTGGGCGCAGAAGGCGCCAGCTATTCTGAAGTCGAGCCCGGCATGTTCGTCGTGCGACCGGGCGGTACGCCTGATGCGCAGGTCGTCGTGCACCTCACGCCGCCCGTGCTGCTGATGCGGATGAACGTCATGCCCGTGCCGGATGACGGCGGAACCGCGGCCAAGCTGTCGCGCCGCCTGCTCGAGCTCAATGCAACCGACCTCGTGCATGGCGCGTACGGAATTTCGGGCAACGACATCATCCTCACCGAGGCGCTTGAATTGGCCAACCTCGATTTCTCCGAATTCCTCGCTGCCTACGAGAGCATGACGCTCGCCCTCGCGTCGCACGTGCGCGAGCTCGCCCCGTTCCGCGAGGTCCACTGATTTTATGGGACTCTTCGACCGACTTTCGTCGCTGATCAAAGCGAACCTGAACGACCTGATCTCGAAGGCCGAGGAGCCGGAAAAGCTGCTCGAGCAGTCGATCCTCGACATGCGCTCGTCGCTGGCCAAGGCCAAGCAGCAGGTTGCCGCCGCGATCGCTGACGAGAAGCGTTTGCGCGATCAGGCTGACCAGGAGTTCAAGCAGGCCGGCGAGTGGGAGCAGCGCGCGATGCTGGCGATCCAGCAGAACCGTGATGATCTCGCACGTCAGGCGCTGATGCGGCAGCAGGAGCATGCCGAACATGCGACCGCGCTGCAGCGGACGTGGGAATCACATTCCGCAGAAACTGAAAAACTCAAGTCGCTGCTCCGCGATCTGAATGACAAGATCGAAGAAGCGAAGCGCAAGAAGAATCTGTTGCTCGCCCGCGCCCGTCGTGCCGAAGCGCAGCAGCGCATTCAGGCCACGATGTCCGGCCTCAGCGAGAAGAGTGCATTCGAAGCGTTCTCGCGGATGGAAGAGAAGATCGAGCAGAACGAGCGTCGCCTGACGGCGAGCGCCGAGATCGAGGAAGAATTCTCGGGCGATCGTCTGCAGTCGGATTTCAAGCGACTGGAGAAGGCCGCCGGTGGTCTCACAGCCGATGCACGATTGCTCGAGCTGAAGCAGAAGATGGGCATGTTGCCGGCAGGTGCGTCGCCGGCGGCGAAGCAGCTGCCGAAGGGTGCGCCGGAGACGGCGGACATCACCGAGGCCGATTTCGAACATCTCGACGACACCTCCCCCGCGTCGTGAGTGCATCGGCGTGAGTGACCTGACATGAGTGTTCTTCAGTGAGTACAGCCAAGGCGGCGCCCCGGATGCGATTCGCTCCGTTGCTCTTCGGCACAATCGTGACCGGGGTGCTGCTGTGGTTGGTGGTGCAGGCGTCGAGTGTTTTTTTGCTGTTGTTTCTGGCAGTGTTGCTGTCGCTGTTCCTGCGCGCGGTGGCCGATGTGTTCGAGTCGCGATTGCGAATCCCGTCGGCCATCGCGCTGCTTCTGTCGGTGCTGATTTCGCTCGGCGCGCTGGTCGGGCTGATCACGCTTCTCGTGCCGCCATTCGCGGAACAGACGCGCGCGCTCGCCCAGGAACTGCCGAAGTACCTGATTGGCCTCGAGAACCAGATCGCGAAACTCGGCGAGCGCATCCCGCCGCTCAAGGCATACCTCTCGACGGAAGATCACAAGGCCGTCACGGTGCTGTACGAACAGGCGAGTTCGCAGCTCGAAAGTCTGCTGCCGAAGGTCTTCGGCCTGCTGCATCTCGCGATCGATGGGTTCGCGCTAATGGTGATGGCCCTGTACCTGGCGCGTCGCCCGGCCGATTACCGCGAGTGGCTGATCGCGCTCTTCCCACCCACGCAGCGCGAGCTGGTGCGCGACGTGCTGCTCGAGATCGCGCGTGATTTGCGCGCGTGGATCACCGGTCAGCTGCTCGGCATGATGATCCTTGCGGTTCTCACTGCGATCGGTCTCGCAGCGCTGCGTGTGCCGTACTGGCTGACGTTCGGCATCTTCACCGGCGCGGTGGCGATCATTCCGTTCTTTGGCACACTCGTGAGCACCACAGTGCCCGCGCTCTTCGTACTCGCCAGCGACGGCGACCCGTGGCGTGTGATCGGCGTGATCATCCTCGGCACCGTGATCCATCTGATCGAGAGCAATCTGGTGCTGCCGCTGATCACCGAGAATCAGGTCAAGCTGCCACCGGTGCTGAGCATCATGTCGGTGCTGATCTTCGGTCAGCTGCTCGGCCCCGTCGGTCTCGTCGTCGCCGTGCCGATGCTGGTCGTGCTCACCGTGATCGTGCGCCGCGTCCTCGTGAACCGCATCTATCAGGGCGCCGCCGAACGTCCCTTGCCCGTCGATCGTACGATGGTGCTGCGCGTGCCAGCTCCCGAAGGCGGTGTGATCGTTCCCGCCGGCGCATTGCCCGACCTGATCGCGATGGCGGAGCGAGTCGCGCTCAGCTGAGCGGCATCGTCAACTGCTTTGGGTGAAGAGCGAACGGAGCTCGTCGCTTGGAACCAGCCGCTCTTCGCTCACCATCTCTGACTTTTGGATGGGGAGCGCACGGAGCGCACGGAGTGTTCGGATCGCAGCGGTCTGCCCATCGCGCGCCGAAGAATTTTTGGGAACAGCAGTTCCATCAAAAAGTCAGCGATGGTGCGCGCCTCACAAATCGCTGCAAGCGACGCACTCCGTGTGCTCGGTGCGCTCCCAACCCAAAGCAGTTGACGAAGGCTCGCGAAGAGACAGGCCTCGAGGACGACGCACTCTCCGGCCTCCCCGCCCTATCCCCCCAAACGCAGTTCAGAGGGCGGCTGCAGAACGATTCCAGATGACTTTAGCTTACGAGAATGGCTATCTCCCCTCGCTATCTGATCCTCGCTGACGGCGCGTTCGGCGTGCATACGTCGAAGACCGCGGTCGGTTGTATCCGCTTCACGCCGGAGCAGGTGGTCGGGGTGCTGGACACGGTCAATGCCGGCCAGACGGTGGAGCAGGTGCTCGGGTTTGGCGGGGCGATTCCGGTGGTGGCGAGTGTCGCGGCGGGGATGGCGCTCAACCCGAACATTCTGCTGATCGGCATCGCTCCGACGGGCGGAAAGTTGCCGGAGTCGTGGCGGCCGGTGTTGCGTGCGGCGCTCGAGTCGAAGCTGCACATCTGGAGCGGGCTGCATGTGTTCATCGGCGATGATCCGGAGTTTGCGGAACTCGCGCAACGGAACGGCGTCGGGATTCTCGATGTGCGGAAGCCGCCGGCGGAATTGCCGGTGTCGGCGGGGCGCGTGCGCGAGGTGGACGCGACGGTCATTCTGACGGTCGGCAGTGATTGCAACATCGGCAAGATGACGACGCAGCTGGCGGTGCGCACCGCGTTGAAGGAGCGTGGTGTGTCCGTCGCGTTCGCGGGCACCGGACAGACGGGCATCTTCATCGACGGCAAGGGATTGTCGGTGGATGCGGTGGTGGCGGATTTCATTGGTGGTGCTGCAGAGCAACTCGTCCTCGATGCCGCGACGAATGCGGACATCGTGCTCGTCGAAGGACAGGGATCGTTGCTGCATCCTGGTTTCTCCGGTGTCACGATGGGACTCATTCACGGGTCGTTGCCGCATGCACTCGTGATGTGCACACAGCCGTCGCGCACCGCGATCCGGAACAACGAGTGGGTGAAGATTCCGTCGCTCAAGTCACTGATCGCGATGCATGACCTGGTGACGACACCGCTGCGGCATGCGCCCACGATTGCCGTCGCGATGAACACATATGATCTGAGCGACGAGGCGGCGCGTGACGCGATCGAGCGTGGCATGGCGGAGACGAAGCTGCCGGTGACCGATCCGGTGCGCTTCGATCCGGCGCCAATTGCAGACGCGATCATCGCGTTCCATCAGGATCGCGTCTCGTCCACTCGTCGGGGCACGCGCAGCTGACCGCGCATGCGGTGCGCGGATTTCATACCGCTTGCACCATTCGGGTTCGCGGCGACTGACAACTGATCGCATCGTGCGGCGTCTTCTTCTTCGGGAGTGCCGCATGTCGCCGTCTGTGATGGTACCGCAGCTCGTGCTCAGGAATGTTCGCAAGGTGATCGTCGCGGGCGCCGGCGTGTGTCGTGTGCGCGTGACGGTGCTCGGTGGGATTTCGTTGCAGCTGTTGCCCGGTGAGGCGCTCGCGATCACGGGTGCATTGCCACTCGCACGCTCGATGTTGTGTGCGGTGGCTGCTGGTGTGGCGCGATGCGATGCGGGGCAGGTGCGCTGGGGCCCGCGCGGACTGACGGGTGTGCGATATGCGCCCGCGGGTGACGCGCCGCGCGTGTTGCAGCGTCGCGATGGCTCGCCGCCCGGTCTCGTCATTCTCGATGCCGCGCTGGTGGAGCACGCCCCGGAGCCCGATGTGCGCGTGCTCGTCGAGCTGCTCAGGCCGTGGCTGGATGCCGGTGGGTCGGCGCTCGTCGCTGCGCCGATCGTTGCAGGTGTGTGGCCGTGGGCGATGATGGAGCTGGCCGGCGGACAGTTGCGACCGTTGCTCTCCGCTGCCGCTGCGCCGACGCCCGCGTGGCCTGTTCCCACGCGATTGGTGGCCGAACGTGCGGGTGATCGGATGGCACGGGGTGGCCCTGAACACTAGCTTCCGCCTGCGTGATTCGCGGGGCGCGCATGGTGGCCCTGTCGGTGCAGCGACGGTCCGTCGCAGGCCGGAACACGCGGCCTCCGTTTCGAATCGATGAGCGAGTTTCTCCTCTACAACACGCTGTCCCGTCAGGTCGAGCCGTTCGGTCCCGCGGATGGTGTGCGCGTGCGCATGTACACGTGCGGGCCGACCGTGTACAACCCGGCCCATCTCGGAAATTTTCGCACGTTCCTGTTCGAGGATCTGCTGCGTCGCTCGCTCGCGTTGCGCGGGTGGAGCGTCGAGCAGGTGATGAACCTCACCGATGTGGATGACAAGATCATCAAGCGCGCCAACGAGCGCGGGCTGACGATTCGTCAGGTCACCGATCCGGTGGTCGAAGTCTTCCACGCGCATCGCGATTACCTGCGCATCCAGCCGGCGGAGCACTATCCGCGCGCGACGGACTACATCCCGCAGATGATCACGCTGGTCGAGCGCCTGATCGCGAAGGGTATTGCATATCAGGCCGAAGATCGCTCGGTGTATTTCGCGATCGACAAGTTCCCTGCGTACGGGCGTCTGTCGCGACTCGATACACGTGAGATCAAGACCGGTGCACGCGTCAGTCAGGACGAATACACGAAGGACAACGCGCAGGATTTCGCGCTCTGGAAAGCGGCCAAGGATGAAGACGAGCGTGTCGAAGCGGCGTGGGAGTCGCCGTGGGGACGCGGTCGTCCCGGCTGGCATCTCGAGTGCTCCGCGATGGCGATGGACATCCTTGGTGAAACGATCGATCTGCACGCCGGTGGCGTCGACCTGATCTTCCCGCATCACGAGGATGAAATCGCGCAAAGCGAAGCGGCCACCGGCAAGGTGTTCGCGCGCTGCTGGTGCCACGGTGAATTCCTGCTGGTCGACAGCGCGAAGATGGCGAAGCGTGTCGGCAACGTGTGGGGCGTGACCGAGCTGCAGGAAGAAGGGCTCGATGGTGCCGCAGCTCGGCATTTCATGTTCAGCACGCACTACCGGCAGCAGCTCAACCTGAGCAGCGATGCACTCGAAGCGTCGCGTAGGGCGGTGCGTCGCGTCGGCGATCTGGCGGCGCGGCTGGCTGCAGCGAAGGGTGCGCCAAGTGCATTGTCGGCGGCTGCGGTGGAAGCGGAGGCGGATGTGCGTGCGGCGCTGGCGAACGATCTGAATGCACCGCAGGCGCTGTCGGCGTTGTTCATTTTCGTGAATCGTGCGAACGCGTTGCTCGATCAGGGCAGCGAGGATGTGGCGGCGCTGGAGCGCGCGCGATCGGCGTTCGCGGTGATCGATGGTGTGCTGGACCTGGTGCCGGGACCGATCGCGGTGGACGACGAGCTTGCGGCGCGCGTGGCCGGGTTGATCGAGGACCGGAAGGCGGCGCGTGCGCGTCGGGATTTCGCGGAATCGGATCGGATTCGCGCCGACCTGGCGGCGGAGGGGATCGTGCTGGAGGATGGCCCGGAGGGGACGACCTGGAAGCGGATATGAACTCCAGCCCAGCCCGGTTGATGAAGCGGGGTGGTCGGGCTAGGTTGTGAGGCTCTTGGCAGGTGTGGCAGCGGAGTCGAAAGGCTGACGTAGCTCAATTGGCAGAGCACCTGATTTGTAATCAGGCGGTTGCGAGTTCGATTCTCGCCGTCAGCTCTTGTCGGGGACGGGGTAGGCGGTCGCGGGGCAGTGGGACACAGCGGGTGGAGTAGCCAAGCGGTCAACGGCAACAGACTGTAAATCTGTCGACTCCGGTCTTCGAAGGTTCGAATCCTTCCTCCACCATAAGAGCAAGCCCCGCAGCGACTTCCGTCGGTGCGGGGCTTTTGTTTTCACTGCTGCCGTTTCAGCCGACCGGTTAGAGATCGGGCAGCGCGTTCAGGTCGATCCTGCGCGAAGGCACCTGCCCTCGCCTCGCCTCGGCCAGCTGCGCACTGAAGGCCGTTTCACCCGCGAAGACGACCGACGATCCGCCGGTGAGAGCGTGGTAGTAGAGCACCGTCTTGCCGTTGAAGGTACCTCCGGCGGGCAGCTTCGCCTTGGCCCACGCCACGACGGCGTCCGCTGATTCGGCAATCGCCTCCGGTGTCGTGAGGGTCTGAAACCGCCATGCAAACCTGTTTTTCGGAGCGCCGATTACTTGGGCGCCAGAATGGGCCTTCACCCACGCATCGAAGGTGGCCGGGTCGGTTGCGAATTTTCCGACTCGCATCTCACCGAACAGGTCGAACATCTTCGGTGCACAGAAGGTGTTGCAGTTGAAGAACTGCTGCAGCTCGCTCAGCGCGAATTTATTGTCGCCGGTATTGCATGCCCGAGCGTCCACGCGATCGAGCTTCAAGGCCTGCACCTTGTCAACGAGTTGCTGCAATGTGCGGTACTCGTGGGCCTGCAGCTTGAGGATCTTCGCGGTCTCCTCGTCGCTATAGCCATCCTTGCCTTCGCGGTTGCGTCGTATGGCCTCAAGCGCTGGTACTTCCAGATGCACGTCGTGCTTCTCGTCGCCGATGTAGAGTTTCAGACCGGCCGTGTTGCCGTGGCCCACTAACAGGATGTTCTGGCCCGCACTCGCGGACTTCGCGATCAAGGAGAGCCACTCCGTGAGGTGCTGCGTCCTCGGGCGATTCGCGTGACCCTGCACCTTCAACCAGTCCGCGCTCGTAGACGGCGTGGGCTCGACTGGAAACAGAGTGTAGTATGGGCCCGCCGCGAGGGCGATTGTGGGGTCGAGAAACAGCGTGGTCTGCGGCACGTCGCGATTCCTCGGTGACACCGACGAGCGACGGATGATCGGGAACGGAGTGTTCCGAACAGTGCCGACCTTGGTGAGATGCTATTTCTCGGCCGCAGACAGCGCAAGAGTCGATGAGACTGCAAGACACCGCATCGAGCGTCCGGCGGTTATCGTCCACCTCGTCACGCGATCTGCACAATCAGGATACCGAACAGCCGTACTTCGAGACACTCTCATGCGAATTCGTTCGGCTCTGATCGCCGCCCTGTCGCTGATCGCTCAGCTCAGCGCGTGCCAATCGGAGGCACCCGCGGCCGCTTCTGGCCCTTCCGGTTTCGCCAACGACATCGAGGCCTTCGCCGACTGGGACGCAAGAAACGCCACGCCCGCCGATCCCATCGTCTTCGCCGGCAGTTCCAGCATCCGACTCTGGAATACCGCGGAACGATTCCGGGGCCTGCCGGTCGTGAACCGTGGATTCGGCGGTTCGCAGATGGCAGATGTCAACAAGTACGTGAAGGAGACTGTCCTAAAATATTCGCCGAGGATCGTCGTGTTGTACGCCGGCGAGAACGACATCGACGCTGGGCGAACGAACGATGAGCTCTTCGCAGCATACGAAACGTTCGTTCGTGCGGTGCACGGCGCCGATTCGACTGCGGACATCATCTTTCTCCCGATCAAACCAAGCCTGAAGCGCTGGGCGCTCTGGACTCGCATGCGCGACGTGAACGAACGGGTACGCGTGTATGCGAAGGCGAACGCACGTCTCCACTCCATCGATCTGGCCTCGCCGATGCTCGGCGCCGATGGCAAGCCGCGGCCGGAGCTGTTCGTCGAGGACGGCCTGCACATGACGCCGGTTGGCTACGATGGCTGGACGTCAGCGCTGCGGCCGCTCCTCGATTCACTGTTGGCGCGTCCGCGACATGCAATCGCTCGTGTCGCCGTCGTACCTTGACCTTTGTCACTGCGCGAAGTCTTCACTCCCGACGCCGAGCGTCTCGTGCCGATTGCTCATCCCGGATTGTACGACGCAGTGTATGCAGCCATGCTCGGCATGCAGGCAGAGATTCCGCTGGCGCGCATAGCGCCTGGCACACGCGTCTACCGGATCGGCGCCTTCGCTGATGCCGGACGTGTCGGGGCGGACAAATACCGGACGGTGTTCAGGAGCAGCACCAATGACACCAACCGCTGGACCGGTCCCCGCCCGCGACACATCACGTCGGCGAAGCCGGCCGCCGGTGGCGTGTACACGGCACTCGGATTCAACGATGCGTTGCTCGGTGAGTTCGCGTTCTACGCATTCCACACGACGCTCGATGAAGACGTGAGCAAGGTGCTGGCTGGCAAATCGACGACGCTCGATCCGGCCACCTTCGGGCCAACGCTCGCCACGAAACGCATCTTCGAGTACATCGTCGCGCCGTCGCTGTCGTTCGTGGATTTTTCGCTCAACGCGCGACCCGGCACCGGTTTCCTTCGCTCGCTCGACTCGGCGTCACAGGTCGCGCTCGCATTGCGAACGGCCGGATTTCACAACGCACGCGGCGCGTATCTCGCGAGCAGTGATCACAGTCTGTCGCGCGCGATGGCGCAGGTCGTGCGCGATGTGTTGCCCGGCTGCAAGGCCATGCGCGTGTCGAGCGCACGGGCACACGCCGCCGTCGAGATGCGCGATACACAAGGCGACAACTACGTGTTCTTCGGCGCGGATGGTGCGCTGCTCACCGACCTGACACCGGTCCGCGAGACGTGGTTCAAGAAAGCATCGAACGGAAAGTTCGAGGGCGTGTCGGCACCGTTGTAGCTCGTCGGACGCCACGTCCGATGATGCGCACGCTTCTCGTACCACGATTCTTCATGCGACTCACATTCCGCGCTGCTGCAATCTTCTCGGTATCGCTACTCGGCGCTCTCGCACTCCGCGCCCAATCGACGGCAGGCTCGTACACACCGTCCCCCGAAAACGCCGCCGCCCGCACCTGGTATCAGGACGCGAAGCTCGGAATGTTCATACACTGGGGCCCGTCGTCGGTGCTGCAGGACGGCGAGTGGGTGATGAACAATCGCGGCATCCGCGCGGCAGAATACGAAAGCCTCGTGCCGCTGTTCAATCCCGTCAAGTTCGATGCGACCGCCTGGGCGCGCACGGCGAAAGCGGCGGGCATGAAGTACATCACGCTGATTACAAAGCATCACGACGGCATTGCGCTCTTCGATTCGAGGGTGTCCGACTACACCGTCGTGAAGAAGTCGCCGTTTGCGCGTGACATCGTGAAGGAACTCGCTGATGCGTGCGCGAAGGAAGGAATCAGACTCTTCTTCTATTACTCGCAGCTGGACTGGCATCATCCGGACTTTTATCCGCGCGGCGAAACCGGACGCACGGCCGGGCGCCCTGAGTCGGGGAGTTTTCCGAGGTATCTCGACTACATGGATGCGCAGCTGACCGAGTTGCTGACGAACTACGGGCCGGTGGGTGGCATCTGGTTCGATGGTGTGTGGGACCAGCCGAAAACCGACTGGCGGCTCGCGCAGACGTATGCGCTGATCCACAAGCTGCAGCCGGCCACGCTGATCATCCCGAACAATCACGAAGCGCCGCGTCCGGGCGAAGATGTGCAGACGTTCGAGCGGGATCAGCCGGGTGCGAACGCGCAGGGTTTCAACACGACGACGATCGGCGCGCTGCCTCTGGAGATGTCGGAGACGATCAATGAATCGTGGGGCTTTCGCCTCACCGATCGCAACTGGAAATCATCCACGACGCTGATTCGCAGTATGGTGGAAGCGGCGGGGCGCAACACGAACTTCCTGCTGAATGTCGGCCCTCGTCCCGATGGCACGTTCCCCGACTCTGCGCTCGTACGCCTGTCAGCGATCGGTGCGTGGATGCGAGTGAATGGCGCGTCGATCTACGGCACACGCGGCGGCCCGCTCACACCGCGACCGTGGGGTGCGATGACGCAGAAGGGTGATACGGTGTTCGTGCACCTGATGCATGGTGCCGATCCGGTGGTTGCGCTGCCGGCGTTTCCGCGCAACGTGCAGCGCGCGTATCTGCTCGACGGTGGTGCGCCGGTTGCTGTTGCGACGAGCGCATTGGCCCTCACGCTGACGGTGCCGATGCGTGCGGTGGATTCGCCGGATCAGGTGGTCGTCCTCGTGCTGGCGCGGCCGTAAACACGCGTTCCCGTCCACCCGATGCGCAGTCGCGAGCGTGAAGGCATCACGCTGCGGACTGACCTGTGATCGCCCTGTTCGGAACGCATTCCGTCAGGCAGCTTTGAGGTCAGCCCGCCGCACGGCGCGTCCCACACCTCGTCACCCGGTTCACCAACATGCCGTTCCATTTCGTGCCGCGCATCGCCCGGGCGCTGTCCGTCGCAGTGCTGTCGCTCGGTCCGATACGCCTCGGCGCAACGCCGCTGGCTGATACCTCGGTGTATGCGGTCATCCCGCGACCGTCGGTACTGACGCCGGCCGCCGGACACTTCGCGCTCAGCGCGCACACGGTGCTGCGAACGGACCCGGCATTCGCGGCCGTAGCGCGGCGTTTTTCGCTCGATGTCGAACGTGCAACGGGATGGGAGCTCGTCGTCTCGCGCGCGACAACGCCTGTGGCGGGCGCGATTCGCCTCGTTCGTGTGCGCGGCCGTGACACGCTCGCACTCGGCTCGGAGGGTTACTCGCTCGATGTCACGCCGAAGGGTGTGACAGTGCGCGCGGCACATGCGGCAGGTGCGTTCTACGCACTCGAGACGCTCAGGCAATTGCTGCCCGCTGCCATCTATCGCAGCGCGCCGATCGGCCTGATCGCGTGGAGTGCGCCAGCCGTGCACATCGAGGACGTGCCACGGTTCGCCTGGCGCGGCGCACATCTCGATGCCGGTCGACACTTTATGCCGAAGGAATTCGTCAAGAAA
>JANLPZ010000081.1:0-2862 GCA_031367535.1 Gemmatimonadaceae bacterium | reverse complement strand
GAACGCATGAAGGGCAAATGAGCACCGACTTTCTCCAGCGCCTCACTGAACTCTCGCCGAAACGACTGGCGCTGCTGGCGCTCGAGCTCAAGGAGCGGCTCGACGCCAGTGAGGCTCGGTCGCGCGAACCGATCGCCATCGTCGGCCTCGGCCTGCGTTTCCCCGGCGCCGATTCGCCCGATGCGTTCGCGCAGCTGCTCGACGATGCGGTCGACGCGATCAGCGAAGTGCCGAGTGACCGCTGGGATGTCGACGCGTACTTCGATGCCGATCCGGATGCGCCGGGCAAGATGAACACGCGATACGGTGGATTCATCACCGGCATCGACCAGTTCGATCCGGCGCACTTTGGCATCTCGCCGCGCGAAGCCGTCGGCATGGACCCGCAGCAGCGCATTCTGCTCGAAGTGGCGTGGGAAGCGCTCGAACACGCGGGTATTGCGCCTGACTCCCTGTTCGGCACACAGACCGGTGTCTTCCTCGGCATCGCAACGCTCGACTACGCGTCGCTGATGATGCAGCTCGACTCGTCCGCGCTCGATCTGTACTCATCGTCCGGCGGATCGCACGCGGTGGCCGCGGGACGTCTGTCGTATGTCCTCGGCTTGCACGGCCCGGCCGTCGCCGTCGATACCGCGTGTTCATCGTCGCTGGTGGCCGCACATCTCGCCGTGCAGAGTCTGCGTAACGGCGAATGCGAAGCGGCGCTGGTCGGTGGCGTGAATGTGTTGTGCGCGCCGGAAACCACGCTGATGTTGTCGCGCGCGCGCATGATGGCGCCCGATGGACGATGCAAGACATTCGATGCCAGCGCCGATGGTTTCGTGCGAGGTGAAGGATGTGGTGTTCTCGTGCTCAAGCGTCTCTCGACGGCACAGGCAGACGGCGATCGTATCCTCGCCGTCATTCGCGGCTCGGCGGTAAATCAGGACGGGCGCAGCAGCGGACTCACCGCGCCGAACGGACCGTCACAGGAAGCTGTCATCCGCGCAGCGCTGGCGAATGCCGGTGTATCGCCATCCGACATCGATTATGTCGAGGCACACGGGACCGGCACATCGCTCGGCGATCCGATCGAACTGCGTGCGCTCGGCGCTGTCTATGGGGTCGGGCGTGACGCGTCAGGCTCGCTTATTACCTCGTCGGTGAAAACGAACTTCGGTCATCTCGAAGCCGCGGCCGGTGTCGCCGGGTTGGCGAAGACGATCCTCGCTCTGCAGCGCGAGCGTATCCCCGCGCATCTGCACGCACCGTCGCCGACGCCGCACGTGGACTGGTCCACGCTTGGTGTACGACTGCCGAGTGACGGCGGCGAAGCGTGGCCGCGTAGTGCACGGCCGCGACTTGCCGGTGTCAGTTCGTTCGGCTTCAGCGGCACGAATGCGCACATCGTGCTCGAGGAAGCGCCGGCGGCGGTTCATGTCACAGAGTCGGCGATGCCACGCGCGTCGTACATCCTGCCGATCGCTGCGCGGACAACGTCGGCTGTGCGTGAGATCGCGGATCGCTACTCCAGACATCTCGCCGCGGGCGATGCTGCCGCGTGGCCCGATCTGTGTGACGTGGCCGGCGGCGGCCGCTCACAACTCACCGGCGCGCGTGCTGTGATCCTTGCCCCTGGCGCTGACGATGCAGGCGAGCTGCTCACACGCCTCGCGCACGGTGACGGCCCGCTCGCCAGTGAGACCACCGGAAACGCGTCCGTGATTGCCGCCGACGCCGTGTCGTCGGAAGTGGCGGACGTTGCATTCGTGTTCACGGGTCAGGGTGGCGCAGACGTCGGCATGGGTCGCACGCTGTTCGAGACGGCGCCGGTGTTTTATGCCGCGATGACACGACTCGACGATGTGTTGCGCGAAATCATCGGCGTGTCACTGATCGATGTGCTCTACGGCGAAACACCACAGGAATTCTCGCGCCCGGATGTCAGCGCCACGGCACACGTCGCGTTCCAGATTGCGCTCGCCGAACTGTGGCGCAGCTGGGGCGTGGAGCCGGCGTCGGTCGCCGGACACTCGCTCGGCGAATACGCCGCGGCTGTGACGGCTGGAGTGATGTCGGAGCGTGATGCGCTGCATATGGTTGCGGCGCGCGGACGCCTCGTTGGTGCGCTGCCGCTCGACGAGGGGGCGATGGCGATCGTCGATGCATCGCAAACTCGCATCGAAGCCGCCGTCAGCGCGCCGATCGGTACACCATCGTCGATCGAGATTGCGGCGATCAACGCACCAGAGCAGATCGTGCTCAGCGGTCCGACCGCGCAGATCGAGAACGCGGAACGCGCGCTCGCTGAAGAGGGCATCCGTGTGCGTCGACTGGGACTTGTTTCCCATGCGTATCACTCGGCGCAACTCGATTCGGTGCTGGCGGAGTATCACGCCGTGTGTGCCACGTCGGAATACAGGACGCCCGCCATTGAGTGGGTGTCGTGTCTCAGCGGCGACGTGCAGTCGAATACTGTGACCGTCACGGCGCAGTACTGGATCGACCAGATGCGGCAGCCGGTGGCATGGCGCAGCGTCGTCGAGACGCTCGCTGAGCGCGGTGTGCGCGTACTGATTGAAATCGGACCGACGGCAGTGTTGTCCGGATTGTCGCGTGCCTCGTTGCTCGACGCTGGTGTGAGCGATGCGGTGTCGGTGCCGTCGCTGCGTGCCGGCATCGATCCGTGGATCACGCTCACCGATGCACTAGGTCGCGGCTGGGTGCGCGGCATGACGGTGCGCTGGAAGCAGCTCACGCAGGGAAGCGGTGCCCGGCCGACGCTGCCGACCTACCCGTTCCAGCATCAGCGCTACTGGCTGACCGCGAGTGACACGCCACGCCGCACTCGTGCTAGGACAGCTGCCACCGATGGCGGCC
>JANLPZ010000195.1:0-16002 GCA_031367535.1 Gemmatimonadaceae bacterium | reverse complement strand
GGAGCAACAGAGGTTCTTGGCTCCTACAGCATTTGTTGGAACAGTTTTCACGCGGGCCCCGCGTGAAAATTTTTCACTGGAACGCGGTAGGAAACTAGATCCTCTGTTGCTCTGCGGCTCTGTGTGAGACCAGTTGTTACTTCTGCCCGCCCGTGACGGGAAGTGCGTCGTTGGTCATCCACCACTGCTTCGGCAGCGGCTTCGCGCGCGGCCAGACTTCGGCGAGGGTGTTACCCTCGTACAACCGGCCGTTCTTCATGACGTAGTGGATCGTGTTCGTGTTGCGGATGTCGTCGAGGGGGTTGCTGTCGAGGATCAGGATGTCGGCGAGCTTGCCGACTTCGATCGAGCCGAGGTTCTTCTGCAGACCGATCGCTTCGGCGCCGAAGATCGTGCCGACGCGCAGCACGTCCATGGGCTTCATGCCGCCGCTGGCGATGTTCCACAATTCCCAGTGCACGCCGAGTCCCTGCAGTTGGCCGTGTCCACCGAGACCGACGCGACCGCCGGCTTCGACGACCTTCTTCGCCTGCTCAGCGAACAGCTTGAAGGAATACTCGCTCTCGCGGAACCACTGCGGGCGACGCAGACCGCGACGCTCGAGTTCCGAGAATGGCGTGAAGTGTGTCAGCTTCGGATCAGCGAGAATGTCGTAGTGTTCGTACCACCAGTTCTCGGCCCACGGCCCGCCGTACTGCACCAGCAGCGTCGGTGTCCAGGTCGTGCCACTCTGCGCGAACAGACCGATCGCATCCTTGTACATGGGTGCGATGGGCAGCGTGTGTTCGATGCCGGCGTAGCCGTCCATCGCTTCGGTCATGTTCTTCTTGAAATCCAGGCCACCTTCCAGCGTCGGCGTGATCTGCTGCGCACGCGCGGCCATCGCGATCCACTGCCGCTGACGACGGTCGCCGGCCATGTACTGCTTGATGGTTTCGGTGAGGTAGAACTCCGAGTAGCGACGCATCACTTCCTTCGCATCGTCGGCGCTGCTCACGTCATCCTGGATGAAGATGCCAGGGCCCGTGGTATAGATGCGCGGGCCGATGATCTGCCCCACGTCCACCGCATCGCCGTACGAAATCACGTCGGCCGTCGATGTCTGCGGATCGCGCGTCGTCGTCACGCCGTACGCAAGGTTGACCGTGTACATGTACGGCTGCGGGGAATGCACACCCCACTGCGGCCACATGTGCGCATGAATGTCCATCAGGCCGGGCATGATGGTCTTGCCGCTGACGTCGATGATTCTGGCACCCGTCGGCACCGCGACACTGCCCTGCTCACCGACACCGACGATGCGATTGTTGGTCACGACCACATCGCCGCGCGCGATCACGAGATCACCCTTCATCGTGATGATGCGTGCGCCGCGCAACACGACGCTGCCCACCGGCCGATCCTTGGCCGCAGTCAGCGCGACATCGATACGTACCGCCTCGTACACCGGCTGGTTCGGGCCGGCGGCAGCTGCCCCACCGGTACGACCTTCACCACGCGATGGCGGCGCCTTGGCCGTCGAATCGGCGGCGAGTGAATCGGCCAGCGCAAGATCGTACTGGAAAAACGCGCGACCGAGCGAGTAGAAGACACTCTTCGAATTGCTGTTCCAGCCGATGAAGTCACCGCCGATACGCGACAGGCGACGGAACGGCAATGCACCACCATTCGCCGACTGCACCGACAACGTCGGCGTGGTGCCACCCGTCACCGGCAGCGGCACGACGAACAGTCGATTGTCCACCTGAGCCAGCACACGATTGCCATCGGGCGACACCTGCAACTCTGTCGCCTGACGCGGCTGCGCCGTCGGACCGGCATTCGGCGCCTGGAATCCCGTCACCTTGAGATGCGCCTTGCGATCGGTGCCGTCCCAGCGCATCGACACGAGTCCGTCACCGCTTTCGTAGATCCAGATGCGCGTGCTGTCGGTCGTGAAATGCGGACGACCGGCGTTCGTGAGAGAGGTGATGAACGTCGACGCACCACCACTCGCCGGAATCCACACCAGGTCCGTGATCACCAGATTCGGATTGATCTCGTCATTGACGATCGCGCGCTGCGTGCGCGCCGCACGTGCCGCGACGATCCGTGAGCCGTTCGGCGAATACATGATGTCATCGTAGAACGCTGCCTGTGCGGTGAGCTTTTCCGGTCGACCGCCAGCGGCCGGAAGGCGCCAGATGTCACCACCATACTCGTTCCACGACACGTACGCGATGTACTTGCCATCCGGTGACCACACCGGCTGATGTTCACCATCGGTGCTCGACGTCAAACGCCGCGGCGTGCCGTTCGGCAGATCCATGATCCAGAGCCGGTCGAGCGCCGAGAACGTGAGGCGCTTGCCGTCGGGCGACGGGCGCGCGCCGCGAATCTGGCGCACGGTGAGCGTCGTGTCGTTGATCGGATATTCGAACTTCACCAGTTCACCGATCAGCTGATCGACATCGGCCGTGAATGGAATCGGCGTCTGCTTGCCCGATGCAACGTCGAGGCTCCAGATCTTGCCGTGATGCGCCAGCACGATCGCTTTCGAATCGGCCGTCCACGAATAGCCCGGCAACAGATCGCGGGAGCCGCGGGACTCGATGTCGTCGCGCTGGATATCGTTGGAGAGCCAGCGTTCGTCGCCGCTCGAGAGTTCGCGCAGCTTGAGGCCCGTGACGGCCATCTGGCGCGATGCATACGCGAGATACTTGCCGTCCGGCGAAATCGCAGGACGGAACGCGGTGCCGAGATTGAGTGTGCGAGTCGCGAGCCGTCCGGTCTGGCGATCGTACATCACCACCTGCGTGGTGCCCATCATCTGGTTGTAGCCGGCCGCGCCGGTCCGTGCGCCGGAATAGATGTAGCGTCCATCAGGCGAGACACTCGCCCCCATGAAGTTGGCCGGCGCATTGCCACCGCCCGGACCAGCAACCGCCGCGGGCGGCGTGTTGCCGGTCAGTTTCAGACCGCTGCCGCCGCCGATGTGATACAACCACAGATCGCCGCCCTTCGTCGCGACGACGTACTGTCCATCAGGCGTGAAGTCGGGCGAGATGAACGCTTGCGCGTTGCCACGTGTCAGCGGCCGTACTCGTTTTCCGTCAGGATCGACGAGGTACAGGTTCTCGCTGCCGGAGCGATCACTGACGAACACGATCGACTTGCCATCCGGCGCGAACCGCGGCTGGCCATCGAAGCCGGAGCCACTGGTGATCCGTGTCGCAGCGCCGCCAGTGGCCGGAATGGTGTAGAGATCGCCGAGCAGATCGAACACGATGGTCTTGCCGTCAGGCGACAGGTCAAGGGACATCCATGTCCCTTCATCAGTGGTGAACCTGAGCGCCCGGGTCGGGATCAGCGGAAGATCCGACTCGGGCGCGGTACGGCGCGTGGAATCGCCGGCGACTTGCGCACCGGCGAGACTCGCCGATGTGACAAGTGCAAGCAGCGCGAGGACGCTGCGGACGGGTCGTGCGTGAACCATTGTCGCTCCGGGGTGGAAAGGGCTTGCGGAGGACATAGGCGAAAAGCTCAGCGGTAGCAAGGGAGCGTGTGCGATGTATCAGCACACGCTCCCGCAGACTGCGGACCGGTCGCCCGTACCGGTCACATTCCCCGTCGATCATCCGCTACGGTGCGACGACGTACGGCGATGTGGTGAAGTTCGATACACCCGCCGGAAGCCCGGAGGCGTTGTAGTAGTTCGTCTTCGTGACATCGACCGTCGACGGCCGCCACACGAGCGTTCCGGCGTACATGAGATCTGTCGGATCGTTTCCGACATGGCCGGCGAGCGCATGGTTCGGCGCCGGCGCGCTCACGAGACCCTGCAAGTGGAACATCTCGTGCAGCCACAGGAACTCGAGATACGCCGGAGTCGCTGACGGCGACGCCGCGAACGCATTCGCCGAACATGGGACGGCGGCCGTTGGGGCGCCGTTCAGGTACAACGCCGCCAACGTGCCTTCGAGGCGGCCGGGCTGCGCCGCACTCGCGCAACGATCCACGTTGCGCCCCTCGTAATACGCCAGCAGCAACACGTTGGCCTGCGTCCATCCCGCCGCCTTGAGATCCTTCTCGATCGAATCTCGGATGAAGCTTCCGTAACCATTGTAGACGACATCCGTGCGCGGCAATCGCACGAACGTGATATCGAGACCGCCATCCGCCACGTCGTAGCGGAACGAACGATTCCCCGTCTGGGATGCGAGCCATCGCTGCCCGCTGCTGATCGTGCGGTGCAGTGCGCCCGTTGTGTCCAGGCCACGATCGACACCGTCACTTGGCAGGGCATACAAGAGGTGCACGCGCGCCGATGTCGTGATATCGGTGCGATTGGTCGTCGTGCGCGACAGGATGCGAAGCGCATACGCCGCGCTCGCCGTCGCCGTGCCACCTGCGGTGACGGTGACAGTCGCGGCCGGCGCCGCGTAGCCGATGCTCTTGTCCGACACACGCGCTGGCGTGACGGTATAGCTGCCCGGGACGAGTGCGGACAGCGTCTGAGCCGCCGTGACGGTGCTCGAGTAGCCGCCTGGCCCAGTCACGACGACGGAGCCGGCCAGGTCACTCGGGAGTCCCGACACCGCCACCGACAGTGAGCCCGTGGTGGCTGCCGGCGGCGGCGCCGTACCGCCGTCGCCTCCACTGCCACAACCGGTGACGAGAGTCAGGAGCGCGAGGACGCCAAGTAGGCGCGTCGACTTTGGGTGCATGGTGAGTCCGGATCGAAAGGGTTGCGGGCGTTCGGTGATCTGTCCTGCCCTACACGCGCAACAACCGCCGGAAATGCATCACCAACCCCCGCCAACCTGATGTTTCTCGGCGTGACCCTGCCCGGACTGACCCGTCCTCACCGGTGATGCAGGCCACCACGACCCGCCCGTCCGCGCCGACTCCGCGCTCGACCGCCATCCTCGCCCCTACTGCCGGCGAGGCAGGCCTGATCACGTTCCTCACCAAGCTGCAGGTGTCGCTCAACCGCCGACGCACGTACGGCGCAACGCACCCGATGGTGGTGAAGACCGAGGAGGAAGCGATCACGACGCTGGACGCAGTGCTGCAGACCCGGTCGTCGTTCACGATCGGCGTCGCCAAGCAGGACCTGCTGCTCAACGGTCATCCGATTGCCGGCGCGTCCGGCACGGTGCGTGAACTCGCAGCACGGTTGCACCGCCGCGGTGTCGGCGCCCTCACGTTCCACGCCGGCGTCGATCTCTTGCATCTGCAGTTGATGCTGGAATGGCTCGCGCGTGAGCCGGCGCACGACGACGATCCGATGGCGGCACCGGCACCGGCGCCGACGATCTCCGGCATCATCATCGGGCGCCTCGCGTACGACGCGCTGATGCTCGGCGATACCGACAAGATGGCCGACGAATCGATCGCGGCACTGTGGCAGGCGCTCGCACAGATCGCCGCGGACGGCACGGGTCGACAGTATGGCGGCTTCGGCTCGGAACGCGGTGCCGACGGGACCAGCGCATCCGGCGCGACCGACGCCGCTTTCGACGCGATGGAGCGCGAAGAGGAACAGGTGTCCGACATCGCGCAGTCACTGCAGGCGCTCGTGTCGCAACCGGAGTTCGCGCGGCGCACCGCGGTCGCGCTGATGAACCTCGCAGCCCAGGGTGCGCAGGCGCCGCCGGAGCTGCGCGCGCGCATCGGTGAGCGTCTGCATTCCGTGATCTCGCGACTCGGTGATTCCTCCTTCGCTCCGATCATCCGCGGACTCGGGCAGCGCGCCGAGCAGCAGGAATTCATGCTGCAGGTGGTGGATGTGTTGCCGGTGCTGGCGGTGAGCAACTGGTTGCAGGTCGCCGCACGCGCGACGGAACAGGAATTGTCGCACCATCTGTTGCGACTGATGACCAAGCTCTCGCAGCACGCCGTCAACAAACGACAGGTCCTCACCGACGCGACATTCCGCGGCGCAGCGAAGGAACTCGTCGAAGGCTGGGTGCTCAGCGATCCGAATCCGGAAGAGCATGTAAAACTGCTGGACCGGATCGCACTCGTCCACGAAGGCGCCGTGCAGGCGATGGGGCGAACGCTCGAAGGCGATGATCCCGGGCTCACCGAATCCGCCCGAGTCGTGCAGATGGCGCTCGAGATCGACGTCGTTGGTGATGATGCGTTGTTCGCGGTCACATCCATGGTCGACGGCGGCCACCTGCCACATCTGCTGCGTTTCCTCGACGAAGCCGGACCGACTGACAGTGCCCGCCAGATCCGCGCTCGGATCATGGCGCCCGGTGCGGTGCGCAAGCTGCTGCAGGAGAATCCGGTCGATGAACCGGCGGCACGCGCGCTGCTGAATACCGTCGACATCACGATGGCCGACACACTGCTGGAAGCGCTGGCCGCGACAGAGTCGCGTGACTCGCGTGAACTGATTCTCGAGCGACTGCGCAGCTTTGGCGAACCGTTGCGCGTCACGCTGATATCGCGCCTCGACGGCGCGAGCTGGTTCTTCGCGCGCAATCTGCTCGGACTGCTGAGTGACCTGATCTCCGGCCAGAAAGGCACGACCGACGTCGGCTCGATGCTCAAGTTTCTCGATCACGAAAATCCGATGGTGCGCGTCGAAGCGGTGCGCATGCTGCTGGATGTCGATGCGGTGCGTGACGCAGCGATCCGTCGCGGGCTGCAGGATGCCGACGCTCGGGTGGCGGCGGCCGTGCTCGACTTCATCGACCATCTCCTCAACACGCCGATTGACGGGCGTCGGAAGTCACTTTCGATCGGCGCCACCGGTCATCTGGTGAAGTTCGTGGACTCCAATCGACATCCCGTTGCACTGCAGATCATCGCGATTCGCGCCGCGGCATCGTCCGGTGCGCCATCGGTGCGCGACTGGCTGCTGTCCCGCATCCTCACCAGGAGCACTTTCCTGCGCCGGCCTGTGCTCGCCAAACCGTCGCTGCTGAACGCGACCGCCCTCAACTCGCTGCAGCGCCATTTCACCAACGATCCCGCCGTCGCGCATGCGCTCACGCTCGGCCGCGAAGTGCGCAGCGATGCGCAGTGGCGCGCACCGACACCGTACGCCGGCAACACCACGATCAAATGAACGCCGTCATTCGTTTTCTCACGATCCTCGGCCAGGCGCTGGCGACGATGTCGCTGTACGGTGACGAACATCCGTCACGGCATGCGGTGCTCGCGCGGACCCACGAATCGATGCTGCGCATGTTGTCCGAGTTCGGCACACTTCGTCTGTCCCTGATCGATGGCGACATCGTGCTTGGCTCACGCGTGTTGGCGGAGTTGAAGGGATGGGAGTGGAGTGCACGCCTGGCGGCGGTCGGTATTCAGCGCATCGAGATCGACGCCACACAACCGCCGACGGGCGAGGATCTGCAAAGTTTTCTCGCCGCACTACGCGTGCGACTGACGCAAGCCGGCAAGATGTCGCCGCAGTGGGAGTGCCGCGGGATTCGCATTGGTACGCTCACAGTCGCCGCCGGCGATGTCGATGCCAGCGCAACGCTCGCGTCGGTGGTCGAATCGCTGTCGCACCACTCACTCGCCGAAGAGACGGACGCGGTCGAGTACGTACATGAGGAAGTGACGGCCGGACGCGCCGTCCCGATGGCGGAAGTGGAAGCGATCGTCCACGGGCTCGCCGTCACGATTCATCGCGAACAGCATCTGGTGATGCCGCTGCTCGAACTCAAGACTTTCGACCAGTACACCACCACGCACAGCTGCAATGTCGCGATGTTGTCGATCGGCCTCGCCGAGGAACTCGGGCTGGACGGGTCGAAGGTGCGGTCCATCGGGACGGCGGCGTTGCTGCACGACATCGGCAAGGTGAAGGTGCCCGCCGAGGTTCTGGTGAAGCCGGGCAAGCTGACCGCCGAGGAGTTCGCGTTCATGCGTTCGCATCCGACCGAAGGCGCGAAAATTCTCAGCCAGCGCGGCGGCGGCAATGCGTTGGCCGCGACGGTCGCCTACGAGCATCACATCTGGTACAACGGTCAGGGCGGGTATCCGACGTTGTCGTTCCGGCGTGACGCACACTATGCGAGCCGCATCGTGCACGTCTGCGACGTCTATGATGCGCTCTGCTCGAAGCGCCCGTACCGCGACGCCTGGTCGCAGGCGCGCGCGCTCGAGCTGCTGCGCAGCCTGCAGGGCACCGAACTGGATCCGGCTGTCTTTCCGGCATTCGAGCGGATGGTGCAGCGTGCGGTGGAAGAGCGCACGGTGCTGTCGGAGAATGTGTTGGTGACGGCGCCGTAGTTTCTCGGCGCTGCTATCGCGGCACCGCGCCCGCCGCGCCTGCCCGCCTCGGATCGGCACCTGCCGTCACCGTGCCGATGCCGATTCCGATCGCCGCGCCATACCCCATCCGCAGCTCGCCCTTGAGCGAGATGACGTTCAGCGTGTGGCCCATGTCGCGCAAGCGTCGCATCACGCCCGGAGCGATGCCGTCCTCGATGTCGACGACGTATTCGCGAGCGCCGGCGCCATCCTCGCCGCGGAAGCCGCCGCGTTGTGATGGCAGAAACCGGGGGAGTTCCAGCGCCCGCTGCGGCGACAGCCCGAAATCGAGCACCCCGACCAGCGTCTGAAAGACCGCAGCGTTGATCCACGCATTGCCAGCGGCGCCGAGGGCCAGTACCGGACGCCGGTCGCTGCCCGTGCCCTTGAAGACGATGGTGGGAGAAATGCTCGAACCGTGCCGCGCGTACGGCAGGCGCGCGCCGTAGAGGTTCGGATTCGTACCGTACGACGTGAGCTTGTCATTGGAAAGAAATCCGAGCCCCGGCGAGACGTAGAAATTGCCGCCCCATGTACCGAGCGTTTGCGTCACGGCGACAGCATTGCCCTCGCCGTCGGCAACGACGAACGCGGTCGTGCCCTGCGCGCGACATTCCGCCGCGCGCGCGTGATCCTGCACGTTGCACGGTTCCGTCACGGACACCGGGCCAGCGGCTGCCAACGCATCGGCGTCGGCATCACGAGATGGCGTCGTTGCCGGCGCAGCCGCGGGCGCAGCGGTTCCACAAGTCAGCGTATCGCCGCGGAAATTCCTGGCAGTCAGCGCATGTGACGCGTCGAAACACTTCCAGCGCGCGCGCGCTGTGTCCTTGCTCACGAATGGTGAAACGTCCACCGGCCACATACCGGGATCCGCGATGCGATTGCGCGATGACGGCACCAGCTCCCACGCCGTGATCATCGCATGCAGCGTGGCCGCATCGGTCGTGTACGGTGCAAGTGACGCCACCTGTTCGAGATTCCCGAGTTGCGCGCTGAGCGTCACACCACCCGACGCAGGCGGAGCGCTGCCGAACACGGTATAGCCGTGATATGTGGTGGACACCGGCTGTCGCTCAGCCGCGAAGTAGCGCGCGAGGTCGGTGGTGCGCATCGCGTTGCCCTTGCCGCGCAGATCGCCGGCATATCGCGTGGCGACGGCACCACGATAGAAACCATCCGCACCACCTGCCGCGACCTGCTCGAGCGTCCACGCGAGGTCGGTGTTCACGATGGTGTCGCCGGCGACGACCGGATTGCCGTTGCGGAAGAACAGCGCGCGACTCGATTCGTATTTCGCGAACCGTTCGCGCTCGAGCCAGAGCGTCGTGGCGAGACCATCACTGACGACGTAGCCCGACTTCGCAGCCGCGATCGCTGGCGCCAGTAATTCAGCCCATTTCAGTTTGCCGCTGCCATACGACTTCCACGCCTTGTGCATCCCGGCCACTGTGCCGGGTACCATCACGAGAATCGGGCCATCGTCAGGGTAGCGACCGTTCTGCAGCAGCGACGCATTCGACAACGACGCCTCTTCCGGCACACGCGCCATGAATTCGATCAGCGCGGGGCGCTCCATGCCCGTGACCTGCACCAGCATCTCGCCATAACCGCCCATGCCGCTTGCGTCGGGTTCCACGACGCCAAGCGCGAACGACACTGCGACGGCAGCATCGACCACGTTCCCGCCGCGACGCAGCATCTCGACACCGGCCGCCGTCGCGACGGGATGTGCACTTGACACAGCGGCACGACCTTCCGCCGCTTCACGCAACGGTGGCCGCTGCGCGAGCGCGGATTGCATCACGTCGTCCAGCGCACTGTCACTCGTTGCGGCGATCGCGCGGCTGCGCAAACGTGCAGTCAGCGCGCGCCACTCAACCGCACGTGTCGATGCGACGGGTGTGGCGAAGTAGGTGCGTTCAATACGGCGACTGAAGCGATCGAAGGCATCGCCGTTGCGCGACGCACGATCCGTGTTCGCCGCCAGCGCTACGCTGACTGCTTCCTTTTCAGGGGCTGCCGGTGCCGCGATCGTGAGCAGTCGATTGCGACTGGCCAGCGATTCAGACGCGCGCCGATCACCCACGCGATCAGGATCGCCATTGTACCCCGTGTCGTCATCGTCACGTTCGGCCACGAGGATGGTGCGCCCATCGGGCGACCACGCCACATCACCTGCCCCCGACGCGACGTAATTCACGTAGCGACCATCGATCGGCGTGACGTACAGCGCGTCGCGCGTTCCATGCGCCGTAAACGCGATGCGATCGCCACTCGGCGACCACGCCAGCGTCTCCGGATCGTGTTCCCCCGTCACCAGCGAATCCGCCGACGAATCGGCAAGCGTGCGGATGCGAATCCGGCTGCCGCTTTCGGTCTGCTGGATGTAGGCGAGTCGGTCGCCGGCCGGCGAGAGCTGCGGCGCGCGTTCCGGCACGCGCAGTTTGGTGACCCGATTCTCGACGCCCGCCGGCGTGCGGCGCCAGAGACGGGCCGCATTCATCCGTCCGCGGACAAACCAGATCGTGCCGTCCGCGCGCACGGTCGGCTCGAGATCGGGCTCGACGCTGGTCGTCAGGCGTTCCGGCGCCGCCGTTGGCGTTGCGATCTCCAACCGGTACAGGTCGTCCTGGCCCTCGCGGTTCGACACGAACACCAGCGAAAGGCCATCGGGACTCCAGGCCGGCTGCCGATCCCACGCCGCGCCGCGGCTGAGTTGCGTCCAGGTCGCGCCGGCCGCGTCGCGCACCCAGATGTCGCCCTCGATCGACGCCGCCAGTCGGCCGTCCCGGGCGAAGCTGATATCGCGCGCGGGCAGGCCGCTCGACTGGGCGTGGAGCAGTTGGCCGAACAGCGCGCTGGCAACGAGGCAAAGACGAGGAAAACACATGAGAGGTGCGTGGAGTCTGGAGAGGGATGCGGAGCTCATGCACAGTCACCGTGCGGTGGGGCGGTCGCAAGTCGCGCGCAGTTTCAAGGGGTCAGAGCACTTGAACGGTTTCAAGTGCTCTGACCCCTTGAAACCTCGCGAACGGAACCGATCCCCCACCGACGTGTGCAAACGCGAGTCGCACCGCCAGCGTAGAATTCCAGCACCGCTGCGGTCCACCCTCCTTCTGCCTTCGTATGCGCCTCCGATTCGCCGTTCTCATCGCCTCGCTGATTCCTGCAGCACTTCTGGCCCAGGGTGGGATGGGCGGAATGGGAGGCATGGGTGGTCGCCGCGGCGGCGGCATGGGCCAGATGGGCCCGCGCAGCGGCGGCGGCCTGCCCAAGTTCGCGACCGCCAAGGAACTCGAGCGCTACAACGCCGCCGACGCACTGCTCAACGATCAGAAGAAGCTCAAGCTCACCGAACCGCAGATCGCCGCTCTGACCGCGCTGCGCGCGACACTCTTCGAGAAGAACGCCGATCTGCTCGTACGCTACGATTCTGTGCGCCGCAACTACAAGCCGCCAGCCGCACTGACCGATACGCGTGGCCCGGCCGATCCTGCATCGATGCCGAGCCAGACAGAAATGGTCGCATTACGAGACCAGATGCTGCTGATGATGTCGTTCGGCGACCAGTTGATGGAGCGCCGGCCGGAGCAGGTCGCGTCGTGCCTCGCGCTGGTGGATGATTCGCAGAAGGACCGCGCCACGAAGGTCCTCGAGGATCAGACTGGCGAGCTGCGCAAGCAGATTCCCGAACGGCCGTCACCCAACGGTCGTCCACAGAGACGATAGCGCTTCAACCCATGACGCCATGCCCACGGATTCGCTGATCTCGGACGTCTCCGACACCGCACGCTGGGTGGCGGTCTATCGGGCCATGGAAACCGAACGCCCGGACGCGATTTTCCGCGACCCGTTCGCGCGGCATCTCGCCGGCGAAAAAGGCGAAGCGATCGTCCAGAGCATGAAACGCGGCCCCAGTATGTCATGGCCGATGGTCGTACGCACGGCGCTGCTCGACGAAATCATCCTGCGCGAGATCCGCGACGGGGTCGACACGGTGCTCAACCTCGCCGCCGGTCTCGATGTGCGCGCTTATCGCATGCCGCTGCCGGCATCGCTGCACTGGATCGACGTCGATCATCCGCACATGGTGACGTACAAAGCCGAGGCGATGGCGAAGGAAACGCCGGTCTGCCGATACGAATCGGTGCCCCTCGACCTCGCCGATATCACAGCCCGTCGCGCGCTCTTCACACGCGTGAACGCCGAGGCGACGCGCACCCTCGTGATCACGGAAGGCTTGCTGATCTATCTCGCCGAACCGGATGTGATTGCGCTGACCGCAGATCTGCACACGCAGAACACCTTTCGTCACTGGGCGTCCGACCTCGCCAGCCCCGGCCTGCTGAAGATGATGGACAAGACGTGGGGCCGCACCGTCGCCGCCGGTAACGCACCGTTTCTTTTCGGACCCGCCGAAGGCCCGGCGTTCTTCGCGAAATTCGGCTGGAAGGAGATCGAATATCGCGGCTTCATGGACGAAGGGATCCGGCTCAAGCGCACCTTCCCGATGGCGAAGTTCTGGCGCTTCGTCGGTCAGATCGCACCGAAGAAACGCCGCGACGAATTCAAGTACTTCAGCGGCATCGTCGTGCTTGAACGCAGCTGAGCACGACGCTCACTCCCCACCCGCACGTCTCCAATGCGTCACACGTCGCTGGTCCTGCTCCTGCTCGCGTCCACGTCGACCGTGCAGGCACAAAGTGCGTTCATCACGATGGTTCGAGGAGACACCAGCCAGATCGAACGCTTTACGCGCACGCCGACGCGCCTTGACGGAGACGTCACACCGAAAGGCAGCGTGCGCATCGTGTACGGCAGTGCGATCGACGCGGCGGGCCATCTCGGCGCGACAACGATCGCGGTGTACTCTCCTGGCGCCGCCGCGTCCGCACCGCCGATGCAACAGGTGCAGCTGACCGTGATCGCCGACAGCGCCGTCGCCAGCATCATCGCCGGCACGGCCCCACCGCGAGAGCAACGTCTCGCATCCCGAGCCGGCGCGCAGCCGATCCTGAATCAGTCGTTCGCCGTCTATGAAGTCATGATTGCGGCCTCGCGTCGCAAGAACGTCGCGGGTGACACTGCCTTCGCGCTGCTCGCGACCGGCGCGCAGACATACCCCGTCCTGATCGATGGGCTGACGACGGATTCCGTGTCCATCACCATCGCGACGCAGTCCATGTGGTTCGTCACCGACAAGAGCGGAAGAATTCTTCGCGGTGGAGTGCCAGCGCTCGCGGCGTCGATCTCCCGCGTCGACGGCATCGGCGTCTCCAAACTTGGGTCAAGACCCGACTACTCCGCCACCGCCGGCGCCCCCTATTCCGCCGAAAGCGTCACCGTCCCGACGTCGATGGGCCACACCCTCGGCGGCACATTCACAAAACCACTGGCGGTATCACCGACGGGCACGTTCGCCGTGGTGATCAGCATCAGCGGTTCCGGCGCACAGGATCGCGACGAATACATCGGCATCGTACCGAAGGGCTATCGCCTGTTCCGGCAGATCGCCGATACACTCGGGCGCCGCGGCATCGCCATGCTGCGCATGGATGATCGTGGGTATGGTGCGTCGGGCGGCGACTTCGCGACATCCACCAGTCGTGACTTCGCGAACGATACGCGTGCCGCGATCGCGTATCTGCGCACGCGTCCCGATGTCGATGCGCGGCGCATCTTTCTCGCGGGTCACAGCGAAGGCGGACTGATCGCACCGCTGGTGGCCGTCGACGAACCATCGCTGGCCGGAATCGTGCTGATGGCCGGACCGGCGCGCACTGGTCGCGAGATTCTGAACTTTCAGGTGCGCTACGGCATCGAGCATGACACGACGATGTCAGCGGCGAAACGTGATTCGATGCTCGCGCACGCCGGCGTCACGGTCGATTCCGCGCTCAAATCGTCGGCGTGGCTCAAATTCTTCGGCAGCTACGACCCGATCGCCACGGCACGACGCGTGAAAGTGCCGGTGCTCATCCTGCAGGGTGGTGACGACCAGCAGGTCATCGCGTCCGAAGCGAAGACACTCGAGACCACGTTCAAGGCCGCCGGCAATCATGACGTCACGATGAAGGTGTTTCCCGCACTGAACCATCTCTTCATTCACCAACCGGGAGGAAATCCGTCCGGCTACACCACGCTGCCATCGAATCTGGCGGTGCCTGAAGTCATCGGCACACTGGCGGAGTGGGTGCACGCACACTCCGCCACAATGAAATAGTCGCGCGACTGCGCTACGGCTTCACACCGACATTCGCCTGCAGCTCGCTGGCCAGTGCAGCCTGAACACGCAGCTTCGACGCCGCAATGGCCGTCGACGTTTCTGCCGATGCGCCACCGACTTCGATGTCAGCCGTCAGTGCGATCGCATCGTTGTACCAGGCGGCCCACGTTCGCAGGATATCCGTCTCCTTCGCCACGTCACCGCGGCTCGCCAGCGCGAACTTCGACAGCGCACCTTCCACGTGCAGTCTTGCGACCGCGGCACGTTCCAGCTCCATCACGATCGAACGACTCGCAACACCATCGGCATTCGTCAGCACCAGCGCACTCACCAGCGCCGACATCCCGACGTTGCGCAATTCATCCGCCGACACCTTGTCGATCCGATCACCATCGGTGTGGTAGAACTGATCAGTGAAGTGCCAGAACAGCAACCCGGGCTTCTTCGCCTTCAGAAACGGTGTGTGATCGCTGCCGCCTTCGAACGGATTCGTCTTCACAACCCAGCCGTTCGTCGCGGCCTGCTCGAGACAGCGCGCCAGCACGAAATCGTTGAAGTAGTGCGGCGTCAGTTGTTCCTTCGTGATCGGTGATCCACCCCACTCGGTGTGATGATCCTCGCCACGCGTCCAGATCGCCGAGGGATCGGGCATCTTCTCGATCAGGAACGTGCCGCCGGTCTGTCGCGTGTCTTCGCCCACCATGTCCAGAGACAATCCCCAGCGAATGCCGCGCGCGCGCACCGAATCCTGCGTGATGTAGCGATCGGTACTGCGGATCTCGAGCCCCCACAGCATCGTGATCGTTCGCGCGGGGTCGATCGTACCGGCCTTCATCAGTTCCGCGGCCACACGCGCCATCTCCACCTGCGCACCGACTCCCGACGCGTTGTCATTGGCGCCCGGCTCCTGCACGTGCGCTGAAAACACGAAACGTTCACTCGGCAGTTTCGATCCGCGCACTTCGGCCACCACCGCCTGTTCGACGGCGTTCTGCGTCCAGGTGACCGCGGTGTTCACGCGCACACGCACCGGCCCGCGCGCGAGTGCCGCACGCAAACGCTCATGCGCCGCGTACGACAGCACGATGCCCCACGACTTCGCGTTCGTGTCGCGCGATACGCCACCGAACTGAATCGACGTGCGATTCTTCCCAGGTTGCAGATACGCAGGCAGCGAATAGGCGATCACGCCGAGTGCACCGCGCTTCGTCACCGCTTCACCGAACAGATGGCCGATATTCATGCGCGCAAGGACGATCTTGCCTTTCACATTGGCCGAGTCGAGTGCAGCGGGTGTGCCAGCGCCTGCGTCGACCAGTTGCGCTTCGATGCCGGCGGCAGGCGTAGCGTAGGAATTGTTCGCCAGCATGTTACGATTGGTCGCGTAGCGCAGCACCGGTTGCGACTCACCCACGATGTCGAGCGACGCACCGGTCGGCTCCCACGCCGGCGCTGCCATCGGATACCGCTCGATGCGATACGTGAGGCGATCGGTCGCCTTCGCTGCGGATTCC
>JANLPZ010000017.1:0-4142 GCA_031367535.1 Gemmatimonadaceae bacterium | reverse complement strand
TCACGCGTCAGCAGACCGCGCACGGTCGTGGCGAGAGACGTGGCGTTCGCGTAGTTCACGCTCACGACCTGCGTCACCAGCGGCTCGAGCGACTGCTTGTCGAGCATGTTCTTGTACGAGTCGACGATGATGATGCCGTTCGGCTCCTCGCTCGCGGCAAGACCCTGTGCGCTGAGAATTGCAGCGAGGGCTTCGTCCCACGGCTTGTCCTTCACATCGGCGGTGATGCTGCCGGCGACATCCTTGCCGACGATGATCGTGCGATTCGCGAAGCTCGCGAAGGCGGCGATCACATCACGAATGTCCGCTTCCTGATAGCTGACGGTGATACGCGGCTTGGGCGGCTTGCCGGCCGATGCGGCGGGCGTGCCGAGCATGGCCGGTTCCGGCGTCGCGTACTGCACCTGCGACGGCGTTTCGCCGACCGCAGCGCGCGCACTGGACACCGTGGAATCCATCACCGCCGCGGCAACTTCCCGGGCCGGTGCCTGAGCCACACGCTGCGCCGGCATGGCGTCACCGGTGCTCCACACCGCCGTCTCCGTACCGCCAGCCAGCGCGATGCGCACTTCATTCCCACCAGACATGGTGTAGCGCGACGGACCGTCGACGTCGATCACGACGCGCACGATGTCCGGGCGATACTGCGCCATGCGAATGTTCTGCACCGGTCCACGCGCCTGTCCGTCATAGCTGCGACCACCGAGCGCACCGAGCGTCGTGCCCGGCAGGTCAAGGACGATGCGATTCGGGCCGGCCAGTGTGAACGCGGAACGCGCCACCGAGTCGGTCAGCGTGACGGCGACGATGGTGCCGCCGGTATTGGATTCAACACGCACACCCCGAACGAGGGCCTGCGCGCTGAGCGACATCGGGCACGCCGTCATCGCGGCGAACAACGCGACCCCGGCTGCAGCTGCGCGATACCAACTGCGCAGCGAAGAAACGTGCATCCGGTTCATCATGGTGCCCTCGTCGGCGTGATGGTCCTGGTCGAATCACCCATTGCAATGCTTTCCTGACGGCTGATGCCGAACTCGTCGATCGAGAACACGACACGACGGGGTTCGATACTGGCCACGCGCATGCGACCGAGCGGCTGCCCGACGCGTACGCGGTACTGCTCCTTCGTGGTCTTGTCGCGGAAGATCGCGATCGACTGCGAGCCGGCCGCGTTGTTCTGCGTGGCGTACGCGATACCGACCAGCGACAGGTCGGCGATCGTCGGACGCAGCACCCCGGTGGTGGCCAGCGACACGAACGGATCGCGACGGCCGCCGGCTTCGTACGAGAACACCTCTCGGCGATACGACAGCTGTTCCTTGCGTGCGAGCGAATCCTTCTTCGCCTGCGACGCTGCACCACTGCGAGGCGCCGGATTCGGTGCTGGTGCAGCGGCGGCTGTCCTGGGTTCGGCGCGCGCGTAGGTCTGCTGCGCCGCAAGCGGCATGGCAAGCAGACTCAATGCGGCGGCGACGAAAACGCGCGTGGACGCGTGGGTCACGGTGTGGTTCCTCCACGACGTGACGACGACGTCGGCTCTCCGCCGCGTGCGACATACGTCTCGATATCGAACTCGGTGGAAATGGGTGCTTCGGCGGCCGGCATGCGACGACGCGTGCCAGCGCCGAACTGCGCAGCCTGCGGACCGTCGGCCATCTTCATCTTGAGCACCATCGGCGTCACGATGCGCGGCAGGCTGCCCACGTTCGTGAGGAATTCGGTCATGTTGTTGTAGCCGCCCTTCACGATCAGGCGATAGCGATGCGCATCGTAGCCTTCGCCGCCGCTGGAAACCGGCTGCGGCGTGACGCTGGCGATGTCGAGACCGACGCGGCGCGCGGAGTTCGAGACCTGCTCGAGGAGCCCGGGCACTTCGTTGACCGTCGGCACCAGCTGACGCATCACAGCGAGGTTTTCCGCGTAGCGTGCTGCGTCTTCCTTCAGCTGACGCAGGTTGCCCGCCTTCAATTCGTTGGCCGCCTTCTGGTTCGCTCCCGTCAGCGCGTCCACATGGGCGCCCTGCTCGGTGATCGTCTCGGACTTCGGCGTGAACACGTACATGTAGAACAGGACGCTCAGGCCGACCGCAAACAGGATGACGGCCAGCAGGGACTGTTCGCGCTTCGTGAATGAATTGAGCATGTCAGCGCACCGACAAGGTGATCGGAACCGTGGTGACGGCTGCCGGGTCCGGCTTCTGGTACTGCACGTCGAGTGTGAACTCGGTCACTTCGCGATTGTCGATCAGCATCACGTTCGACTTGTTGATCGTGACGTTCTGCACGAACGGCGAACTCTCGAGCACGCGCATGAACCGCGTCAGCGCCTGGATGTCGACGGTGTTGCCGACGATCTGGAACGTGACCTGTGGTTCTGCCGGCGGCTTCGCCTTCGGCGTCGAATCGCCGGGTGCCTTGTGTGTCGTGTCACGCTGCGGCAGTACGGCCTTCGCGCTCATCTGCGTGATCGTCGTGATCCACGTGTACGGCGGCAGCGCACGGCTGACTTCATCGAGGATGTGCGGCCACACGTAGCGGCTGTCGTCGATCTGCTGGATGATGCCGAGCTGCGTGATCAGCGAGTCGCGGCGCGCGATCACCGTCTTGCGCTCTCCGATGACGGCCGAGAAACGCGCCGAATCGGCGAGCTCCTGCTGGAGGCGCTCGTCGAGTGTGGCGAGTTGGCGATCCTGGTACCAGAACCCGCCACCGACGCCGAGGACGGCGAAGGCGACCGCGATACCCGCGGCCGCAGTGATCATCGGGCGCGCTGGTGCCGGCGCGCTGTCGTCCATCGCGCTGTTCTGCGAATCCTTCTTCTGAAAACGGGCGAGGAACGCCAGTCCGCCCGACTTCTTCTTGCCCGAGCCTTCGCCCGGGTTGAGGAGATTGATCTCAATCATGGGTCAGCTCCTCAAGCCACTTGGCGCAAAGCCAGTCCGACGGGCAGAACGAGCAGTGATGCCACTTCATCGGCATTCACGTCGGCCAGCGCACCATCAGCCACGGCGAGGTTTAGCAACGGATTCACCGGACGAACCGGGATGCGTAGCAGGCCGGCGAGACGCTCGGCCAGGCCTGTCACGCGTGCACCACCGCCCGCGATGTAGACCTCGCGGATCGGGCGCACCGTGCGGGAGAGCGACTGGGCCACCGTGCCCGTGCGCTCGATTTCCTTCGCCAGTTCCTCACCACGACGATGCACGACATTGTCGAGCGCCGGTGTGGTGGTGGCAGCGACGAGCGCAGAGTCGGCGTCGTCGGCCGTCATGCGTGCATCGCGCTGCAGATCTTCACGCAGGCGGCGTACACCGACGGTGTTGTCGCGGGTCAGAATCGGAATGCCGTCATCGAGCACGCTGACATTGCAGACATCGTTACCGATGTTCACCAGCGCCACCGTGCCACGCATGGCATCGGGATGATTGAATTCGAACGCGTTGTGCAACGCGAACGCTTCGACGTCGACCACCTTCGGGTCTACACCGGCGTCACGCAGCAGCTGCACACGGGCATCGATCAGGTCGCGCTTCGCGACGGCCAGCAGCACCGACATCTCGGCCGATTCCCCGTCGGGATCGAGCACCTGATAGTCGAGCGCAATGGAGCTCGTGTCGAAGGGAACGATCTGCTCGGCCTCCCACTGCATGGCCTCGCGCAGCTCGCTCATCTTGTTGCGGTCGATGACGACCTTGCGCACGATCACGTTGCCACCGCCCACGGCGGCGACGATGTGCGCGCCCTTCGTCTCGGCCGATGCCGCCGCGAGGGCGTTCTGCACCGCGAGGATCACGAGCGCGTGATCCATCACTTCGCCTTCGACGATCGCGTCGGCGGGGACTGGTTCGACGACGACTCGCTGCAGCTCGGGCAGGCCTTTGCCGTGATCAATCACGGCGACCTTGACGAGGCCGGAGCCGATATCGAGCCCGATCGTGACCTTACGTCGCTTGAAGAACGCCATCGGATGTGGGGCCAGTGTGACGAGACCCGTACAGGGTCACCGGGGTGGGACGGTGAGCGTGGATTCGCGGCATGGAACAGCTCTCCGCAAAGCCTTCGACAGGTGGGTCGAATTGCACACAGGGAACGAATGGCGAGCGAATAGGTAACGGCGGCGTCTGTTTCCGAACCCCGATC
>JANLPZ010000234.1:0-3157 GCA_031367535.1 Gemmatimonadaceae bacterium | reverse complement strand
GACAACCCGACCGGCGTTTCGAACGAGAAATTCCAGCAAGGCATATTCCTTCGTGGTGAGCGCGATGAACTCGCCGCCGCGCGTCGCGCGATGCCCGCGCGTGTCGAGTGCGAGGTCGCCGACCTCCAGCGACTCCGGTAGCACGTCCGCGCCGCGACGCAGCAGGGCGCGCAGGCGAGCGAACAGTTCGCCGAGATCGAACGGCTTCGTGAGATAGTCATCGGCACCCGCGTCGAGCCCATTGATCCGATCGTGGACCCCATCGCGTGCGGTCAGCATCAGGATACGCGCCGAGGATCCGCGGTGCCGCACTTCGGCGCACACCGAAAACCCGTCGCGCTTCGGCAACAGAATATCGAGCACGATCGCATCATACGGCGTGATCGCGGCCTGATACACGGCGTCATCGCCGTCGGCGGCAATGTCGACCGCGTACGACTCGGCACGAAGCCCTGTCGCCACGAGATTTGCGAGTATCGCGTCGTCTTCGACCAGCAGCACGCGCACAGGAACCTCTCCGAACAGGGTCGGTGGTACCACCAGGTCGAACGCAGTCACTTCTCGACGAGGCGCTCGGTCGGCGGCTGTGGGTGCTCGACTATCCAATCGATCGCGCGCGAGACGACGGGTAACGACAGCGTGAGAAACAATAGTGAATGCCCGCTGAATGGTACACCGAACAGGCGCACCCGATCACCACCGGCGATACGGAGCGCCGAGTCCGCGACCGCATACTTGTCCCGGCTTCCACGCACGATCGACACGAATTCGTTAGCCGGCAGCGCATGCATGGCGTCGGCAACGCTGAAGCTGCCGGGACCTTCCGGTTCGCTGGACATCGTGCGATCACTCAAGGTCACGCGCAGATGGCTGCGCGATCCGGGCGAGAGCAGCAGCACGCCGACGACGCCGGCCGGTCGACCGTATGCCGCCGTCCACAGCGCGATCTCCGCACCGAGGGAGTGCCCCGCGATGATCACCGGTGCGCGGCCGGCACCGAGCTCGCGCCGACTCCGATCGATAAGCGGCAGTACTTGATCGAGCCACGCTTTCCCTCGCAAGGAATCGACCTCCGGCAGTGCGGCGAGGATCGATGTGATGTCGAGACCCGCCACCGCGATGCGACGGTACCGCAGCGCGGCGGCCAGCTCGCGGTGTGGCCCCCAGAAGCCCACATCGTTGCCAAGAAAAAAGACGACTGCATCCGGGTCCCTCCTGACATTGCGCGCGGGGTATATCGCGACCTCCGCACGTTGCAGTACCGGATCGTGCGCCTGCTCGGCGGCCACCATGCCTTCACAGCCGGACAGCAGAACGCACGCACCAACCGCGAGCGCCGACACAAACACGCACAGGCTCCGTCGCGATCGAGCCACGGCACCGACCGCGCGGCGATTCAGCTGTTGATCTGACAAGAATGACATCGTCGCGCAGAGCCAGGGTGTGGACGCCCATCGCACTCGGCAACAGCAAACGCATGGGCAAGTCGTCGACAGTGTAACTGCCACGCATGACGGCAGGATCACTGCCCTATGACGGCATCTCGGCGCGACTGATCAGACACCTGTTGATGCTGCAGTGAATGCGCGGCAACCACGTTGTCGGCGGAACGCGGCGCACGCTCACGAACGACCCCGGAGGATTCATGACCACCATCACTCACGTTCACAGTACGCGCATGACCGCGCTGGCCCTGCTCAGCTTCACGCTCGCTGCGTGTGACAGAACGACGGCGCCCGGCCCGTCCGCGCCGGTGCAATTCCGCATGGGCGCATCCACCAACAGCACCGGCGCACGCGCCGGCGTGCTGACGTCGCGCGGTCCGCTTGTCGTTACATCCGTGCAACTGCTCGTGGGTCGGGCGGCACTCGGCGACGGCGCCGAGTTTGGGTGCCGGGATTGCGAGGGAAACGTCGTCGACGACCAACGCGTCGCGACGCTGGTGAGTCTGCCTGATGGTGGCGGTGCAGTGCAGGTCGTCACGGAGCAGGTCGGTGTCGGCCGCTACGGGCAGGCCGAGGTCGCGCTCCTCGCGGCGCTACCGGGTGCGGCGGTGACATTGTCAGGCGCGCCCGCAGGAACGACCGTGCGAGTCGCGGGAACCTACAACGGCATTGCGTTCCAGATCGACCTCGCGATCGCTGGTGCCTTTCGCGCAGCGCTCGTCCCACCGCTCAGCGTGGCCACCGACGCAACGCCGGCAGCGGTGGCGCTGACGCTGCGCCTGCCGGTAGATGCCTGGTTCAGCACGGCGGACCGAGCGCTCGATCCGACGAACGCAGCCGATCGGTCGACGATCGAGACGAACATCCGCGCGTCGTTCGTCGCAACCGAAGTCGAAATGGGAACGCCGGAGTCGTGACGCAGGCGTGCCTTCCGCAACCGGCCCGATCAGTCAAGCCTGCAGATCGAGCCGGCCATCTCGTTCACTGAGGAGCACGGGGCAATGCTCACGCAACACACGTTCTTCGCGCAACGCGGGCCAAAATCGTTCATTGGCGTGCTCTCGATCCTCATCGTCGGCGGGTGTGCGCCAAGCGCAGACGACGATGCCGATCAGCCGGCGGTCCGCTCAGCACTCCCGGCGATCGCCGTCGCGCCGCGCGCCACCGTTGCGGCTGCGGATTCGACCGCGATCATCGTCGTCGGCGCGCAGGCCGAAGCGGTCTATGACAAGGTACGCCTTGGAGACTGGGCCGCGGCGTCACACGCGCTGGATTCTGCCATGGCAGTGGTCCGCATCACAGGCCATGCTTCGACGCCGGACGATTCCTTGGCATTCGATCCACCGATCCGACTTCTGCGAGACCGACTCACCGCGCGCGATCGTTCCGGCGTACTCAGCGCCGCCAACCGCTTGACAGAAATCGCGGCGCGGCGCTCGGCAGACCTGGCGCTGTCAGTGCCGATCGAGATCGCACTGCTCGACTTCTACGGCCGCGAGATGCAGATCGCGGCCGATGCGAACGACATCCCCGGCTCGAGGCGCGTGGCCAGCGCGCTGCGCGACGTGTGGGCCAGAGTGCGCCCGCAGATGGATCGCCACGATGGTGCAGAAGAGCGCATGGCGTTCGACGTACTCGTGGTGCGGTCGAACTCCGCCACGACCGACATCGACGTCGCGTCGCTCGCGCTGCAGATTCTGGATGCCGTCGAC
>JANLPZ010000189.1:0-94954 GCA_031367535.1 Gemmatimonadaceae bacterium | reverse complement strand
CGGAACGGTTCGCCAGCGGTACATCCGCTCCGGCTTCGCGCACTGAACTGCCATCGTGGGAGTCGTTGCTGCTCATCGCAGGCCTCGTCGTGATCGCACTGGTCCCGCCGCTCCGAATCCCCGCGCTGATGCTGAGCGGCGCGATGGCAATGATCATCGTGTCGCGAAAGACTCGCTGAACTGCAAACTGCTTCTCTCACGCAGAGCAGCGGAGCAACAGAGATTCGAGAGCTCGGTGCTTGTTCCGGGAACAGCAACTGCTTGTCTCGCACAGCGGCGCGGAGACACAGAGGGTTCTGCAGCATTTGGCGAAACAGTTTTCACGCGAGCCCCGCGTGACACTTGTTATCTCAACGCCTGTGAAACTCTCTGTGGCCCTGTGCCGCTGTGCCAGACAAGAGCAGTTCCCAGAATGAACCTGAAAAACCGAGTCTCTGCTGCTCTGCGACGCTGTGTGAGCCAGGCAGTTGCACTTAACGGCTGTGGCCAACCCGGCGCGCGACTTCCTTGACGTGCTTGCGCTGCAGATGATACAGCCCGGCGCCGTACGCAGCTGCACCGAGAGAGAGGACAGCACGTAGCAGGCTCGCACCTTCGTAGCCGAAGAAGCTGCGCGACAGCTCACTCGCCATCAGCACCAGCGCCGCCCAGAACATCAGGCGTGATGCGGAGTCCCGGAACGCAACTTCCGCGCGACCGTGAAACTCGGCGATGATGTATCCCAGCACCGTCGCAGCGATTCCTGCCTCCAGCAGCGGCAGCGCGAGCTCGAGTCCGGCGTCGTTCGTGGGCATGCCCAGATTCACCAGCGGAATCGTGCGGAAGCTGTGCCCCGGCCAGATACCCGCGCCGATGAAGTAGATCGCCATGAACGGCGACGCCGCGAACAGTGCCGGCACTTCATACCGTCGCTCGACGAACATCGGCGCCGACCAGCGACCGCGCCACGATGCGAACGCCGTCACGATCGCGATGCATGCAAGCGTCATGCGCCAATCCACCAGCACGGACGGCAGCAGACCGACGCTGATCCACGTCGCCGCGACAACCGGCACCAGCCACCACGCGCGGTGCGGCGTGTACGCGCGCACGGCGCGTGCAATCGAACCAAGCAACGACGCGCCGAGCAGGCCAACGCTCAACGTCAGCGTCAGACGTCGCGGATCATCCTGTGCCGCTGCGCCACTCGCCCACAACAGCGGCAGCAGCAGATAGGCCAGCCCCATCAGCGGAAGTTGCAGCAACAAAGCATGCAATGTGTTCGCCGTGCCATTCGCGTCGTCGTGTGCACGTTCGCACAACCAGGCACCGATCAGTGCACCCATCGCGGCAGCCAGCACATGCCATGGCGTCGCCACGCGCGACGGTTCGAAGAGTTGCGCGGTCTCGAGCACTGTCGCGAGCAGCGCCGCCGTCAGCATCACCGTCGCCTTGTGCTGGCCCATGCGGCCCATGCGCGATCGTCGCGTGAGGAAACCGTAGGGGACGAACATCGCGCACGTCGCGAGTGTGCTGAGCGGTGCCAATGTGAGCTGGAACCCCAGCTGCGCCGGCATCGCAAACTCGAACGGCAGCAGCGTCAGCGCGGCGATCAATACCACTAGATAACTCAGCAGCGCGCGTGACAATCGGGCCCCGCTGTCGAGCGGCGTCGTGCGTCCGAGCCCGAGGTCGGAAACGTCAAGATCATGGGCGATGGTGGTGGCCATCTCGCTCAATCTCGGCGGAACAGCTGATTACTTGAGGACGCCAGCGCGCGCAGTGCCTCCCCATCTTCGGTTTCCTGCCGCGCCCGGTCATCTTTCCGCATGCCCAATGCGTCCGTGGTGCTCCGCACCGCCACTGAAACAGATGTTCCGGCGATCCTCGAGCTGATCGAGGCGCTGGCCGAATACGAGCGCTTGCGGGACGCGTGCGTCGCCACCGAAGACCGGCTCCGTGCCACGCTGTTCGGCCCTGCACCGAAGGCCGAGGTGATTCTGGCCGAGTCAGACGGCGCGGTGGCGGGCTTCGCGCTCTTCTGCACCAACTACTCGACCTTCCTCGCGCAGCCCGGCATCTGGCTCGAGGACCTCTTCGTCCGCCCCGAATGCCGGGGCCTCGGCATCGGGAAACAGCTGCTCGGCAGGCTCGCACAACTCGCCCTTGAACGCGACTGCGGCCGCGTCGAATGGGCCGTCCTTGACTGGAACGCGCCGTCGATCGGCTTCTACGAATCGCTCGGCGCGCGCGGTCTCACGGAATGGACCACCTATCGCCTGACGGGCGATGCAATCACCACGCTGGCCGCGCGCGCGTCATGACCGGCGCCGTGAAGGATCGCCCTGCCCTGCCGCCGGCCATCAGCGCCACCGACGCCGACGTGAAGGCGATCGTGGCGCTCAACAACCAGTTCGCGGCCGATGGCCTGACGCTGCCGCGCACCGAGGAGTTCGTCGCGCAGCACCTCAGCGACTATCGCGTCGTGCGCGGCCCCGACGGCTCGCTGTGGGGCCAGGTCGCACTCGACGAATACTCGCCATCGCTCTGCGAGCTGGTGTCGCTGGCCGTCGCGCCTGCCGCGCAGGGCAAGGGCCTCGGCCGCCATCTGATCGCCGCTGCCGTCGATCTCGCCAATCGGCGCGGCTATCCACAGCTCTTCGCGGTGTCACTCGCCGATACGCTGTTTCTCGGCGCGGGTTTCCTGCAGTCATCGATCGATCAGTATCCGGAAAAGATCTGGCGTTATCGTGCGATCTCGCGCTCCGAACTGTCGATCGGCAAGAAGTTTTTGTTCGTCCGCGACTTGCCACCGACCTCGCCAAAGCGGCCGCGCAAGACACGGTCGAAGCGGCCGAGTGTGCGCAGCAAGCCAAAGTGATTGCGTACTGAACCCGCGCGCCGCTCTTGACGCGAGACGTCGACGTCCGTAGCGTCAGAATACAATCGCAAACGTGGTGATTTGCCGCCTTATTGCAGCCACGCTAAACAACTCGCTAAAATGGACGCGCCTGGCGGCTTTCGTACGCACAGGCGCGCTGTGTTCATGCCCGCATTTTCCGACACACTCGCGCAGCAATCGATCGGCCGCTTCACATTCGAAGACGGCACCACTGTCGATGACGCCGCTGTCAGCTACGCGCTGACATCACCGTCCGGTGCCAGCGACGGCCTCGTGATCATCTGTCCGTCACTCACGGGCACGCCGGACATTCAGCGGACGTGGTGGCATGACGTTGGCGCGACGCTCGCGCATCAGCGATACGCGACACTCTATCCGCATGCGTTTTCTGCGGAGACGCTGGCACGCTTCGACAGACAGCATCCGCCGACCATTCGCGACATCGCACGCGGCATCGTCGCGCTCGGGCGCGCGTTGAGCCTGCCGCCTGCAACGTTCGTGACCGGCGGCTCGATGGGCGGCATGTTGTCGCTCGAAGTCGGCATCGAGAGTGGTGCCCCGACACACGCGTTGGTGCTCGCCGCGCCGGCCGTGCAGACCGCGTGGGGCGCCGGCTGGAATCGCATACAGATTCAGGCACTGGAATTGGGTGGCCCGATTCAGGGTCTCGCACTCGCACGCGCCGTCGGCATGATGACCTATCGCACGGAACGCGAATTCGAAACACGTTTCGGCATCGACAATCCACTCGCCGACGGCCGCACCATGTCCGGCTATCTGCAGCATCATGCCGATCGGTTGATCGCACGGTTCGATGCCGCTGAATACGAGCGGCGCGTGCGCGCGATGGATACACATGACGTGGGTCGCGATCGCGGCGGCTGGCGGAATGCGATTGCGCCACACGCCGATCGCATCACCGCTGTCGGTGTGAGCGGCGACGCATTGTACAGCGCCGACATTGTCGCCGCGTGGGCGAATGTTTCCGGTGCCGAGTTCGTGAGTGTGACGTCAATTCACGGACATGATGCGTTCATCCTCGAGCGGGAGCAGATGCGCGCTGTGATCGACAGTGCGTTTGCCAAGGCAGCCGCCGTGACGATCGCGCGCTGAGCATTACTCCGTCGGTCCCGTCACGTCGTTCGCCGTGGCACCCGGCGGCGCACTCGCCAGCGCCGCCCAGCCATTCCGGAACGGATGCCGCGCCACGACACCGTCAGGCACCGGTGCGTCGCGACCGCGATCATAGCGCAGCAACAGCCCCGTCGCGTGCGCCTGCAACCACGTCGCAGCATTGGCTTTCGACACCACATCGATGCGGACGTCCTGCAGTCGCCCTTCGAAGTGATACTCGCCGTTGTACTCGCCAACCATCGCGACGGCGTGGCCGTCAGCGAGCGCGCGTCTCACGGCCGCCGCCATCGGCGCGGTGTCGTACGGCACGGTGAATGCGCGCGCTGCGGCGAGCTGGATCCCGCAGAGCAGCACTGTCGTGGCGACGGCGACGGAATGCACGGCCGCGTTGCGCGTGATGCGCCCGCGCTGCCACACCACCAGCATGATCGACGCGCCGATCGGCAACAGCGCCCACCACCATGCGATCGCGTCGTGCGGCCACCAGACCACCGAGTTCACCAGCGTCGTCGTCCCGGCGATGATCACCAGCGCGGCGATCGATGCAATCACACCAGCCACCAGCCACGGCCTGCCGAGTGGTGCCGCTTCGCGCTGGCCCAGCCCTCGCGCCAGCAGTAACGCGATGGCCGGTGCAAGCGGCAGCAGATAGTGCACCTGCTTGCCACTCACCAGCGAAAACGCAAGCAATCCGGCCGCGCCCCACACGACGCACAAACGCACACCGGTATCGCGCGGCGCGGCGCGCAATGCACCCATCGCACGCCACGACTCGGGCCACATGAACCACGGAAAGAACAGCGCCGGCAGCAGCGGCAGATACCACCAGAACTGTCGTCGATGCGCGAAACTCTGCGTCACGCGACCCGCTGTCTGTCCCAGTAAAATCGCCTGCTTGTATGCGGGTCCGCCCGCGATACCGGCGGGAATGGCCCACACCAGCGCGCCCGCCACGCCGAGCACCACACCACCGAACAAGGCCAGATACCAGGTTGTCCATTTACGCGTCGCGACCGGCGTCGCCCACCACGGTGCGGCCAGGGCCACGGGCAACACGTGAATGAAAATCACCGGACCTTTCGCGAGAATACCGAGCGCAATGCCGGCCGCGAGATAGAACACGCCGCGTCGCCGGCCATACTCGACGGCGTGGACCACGCCGAGCAATCCGAGTAACGCAGCGCACGCCAGTAGTGTGTCGAACATGAACATCGTACCGAACGATGCCCAGACGAGGGCACTGGCCGTGATCACCGGCGCCCATCCGCGCGTGCGCAGGTCGTGCGGCCACAGCGCACGCGAAATCGCAGCGACCAATGCCAATGCCGCAACACCGACCAGCGGTCCGACGACTCGCGCCCACGCGGCGCTCACGCCGAGCACTTTCCAGCCGGCGAGCACGAGCCAGAACAGCAGCGGCGGTTTGTGACTGTACGTGGCGCCATTCAGGTGCGGCACCAGCCAGTCATCGCGCTGCAGCATCTCGAGTGCCACCGCAGCGTAGCGCGTTTCGTCGATTGCCAGCAGTGGACGGGTCATGAGTCCGGTGATGGTCACCGCGGCAAGCAGCGCACCCGCGACGGCGACGCCCCCTCCGCGCGGCGCCGACGACTCGTACACGCTCATGATGGCGTCAAATTTCGGCGCTCTCCGGCGACGGTGTGTGCACCAACCCCGTGTCGCCATCACGGCGCGGTCGCGAGATGAGCATCAAGTTGCGCACGTAGACGAGCAATCCTGCCGCCTGCCCGACGATGAACACCGTGTCGCGGCGATGAATCGCATATGCCAGCAGCACGACGCCGCCGGCCAGACTGAAGTACCAGAATGCGATCGGCGTCACACTCTTCCGCCGTTTCTCGCTGACCAGCCATTGCACGACAAAACGCGCGGAAAACAGCGACTGTCCGACAAATCCGATCACGAGCCAGAGATTCGAGGTCTCCATCAGCGCGCTCCCGCCGTGGTCACCGCCGGCTGCTCCGTCACGCGCGGCATGCGACCGCGGCGCGTCAGCCAGATCACGCCAGCCATATCCACCAGGCCGGTCCAGAGGCGATTCATCATGCCATAATGTGACTGGCCGCGCAGACGTGCGCGATGATTCACTGGCACCGACTGCACCTGACCGCCTTCACGACGCACCAGCGCCGGCATGAACCGATGCATGTGGTCGAAGTACGGCAACGCCAGGAACGTCGCGCGCGAATACACCTTCAGCCCACAGCCCGTGTCCGGTGTGCCGTCGCCCAGCAGTCGCGCGCGCACGGCATTCGCAATCCGCGACTGCCATCGTGTGTACGCCGCGTCGCGACGATTGGTGCGCCATCCCGCGATCAGCACGCGCTCGTCGCCACGTTGCGCCGCCAGCGAACAGGCCCGTGTCAGCAACGCCGGAATGTCGGCAGGATCGTTCTGTCCGTCGCCATCGAGTGTGGCAATCCACCGACCACGTGCGGCGAGCACACCAGTGCGAATGGCCGTGCTCTGCCCGACGCTGCGATCGTGGCGCACGACGCGCAACATCGGCGTCGCCTCCTGTGCACGACGCAATGCGTCCGCAGTGCCATCGCGGCTGCCGTCATCGACGTACACGATCTCGAACGGTACCACGCCGAGCAGTGCGCTCACGATCTCGCGCACCAGCGGTGCGATGTTGTCCTGCTCATTGTGCACCGGAACCACGACTGACAACTCGACGGGATGCACACTCGGCAACGTCGGCGGCGCGAGGAGTGGTTCGGGACCGGCAGCGAAGGTGTAGTTGGACATTGGCAAGTCAGGGGTGCGGAGCCATTCTCCGACAGCTCAAGAGTACAGGAATTCAGATGTCCGGGCACAGGCCAACCGGCCAGTACGCAACGTTCCGTCAGAATGGCGGTCGTGCGCGCACATTCCTTGTACCCTGCAGATCGACCATGAGATACGCGTGATTCCCACCACAGTGTTCCGTACGGCGCGCGTCGGATTCTCGCTGTCGCGCGGATCGAGCCGGCTGCTCAGCACACGCTTCGGCAAGATCTGCCTCGCGCATCGCGCACACGACGGCACACACACGCAGCTCCGTCTCGTACGTGATGTACCTGGCAGTGTCGATCGGCTCGCGTCCGAGCAAGTCTGGCTTGCACATCTCACAACCAGACACCATCTCGCCGTGCCTCTGCCCCGCCCCTGGCGCGACGGTACGCTCATCTCGCCGCAGCTGACGCATCACGATGGCAGCCACTGGCACGCATCGGCATACAGCTGGGTGGCAGGGCGGCATCTGAACGGCGGCCTGAACGCCGCCGAAATGCGCCGGGCGGGTGCCTTCATCGCGCGAATGCACAGGGCAAACGACGACGCGCCGACAGGACTGGCGGACCGTCGACCCGTCTGGTGGATTCCGAGGTTGTTCGAGCTCGCCACCACGCTCCGCGATCTGGTGCACGAGCGTGTGACACTCCCATCAGGAGTCTCACCCGCGATCGCGGCGGAACTGCGACGCACACACGACGCACTGGTTTCGGCGCATGCTGCACTCCCCGTCGGCGCGAACTACTCAGGGTTGATTCATACCGACGCCCACTGGCAGAACCTGCGGTTTCTGCAGCAGCGCGTCGGCATGGTCGACTTCGAGGACTTCGCCACCGGCCGCTTCATGCTCGACATCGCCTGTCTCTGGGGCAAGGTCGAGGAGCGCCCACACAGTGAGCGACTGCTCGACGCGATCCTCGACGGTTACGATCGAGTCTCACCGCTCCCGGAGCAGCACCGGCGCGATCTGCATGTGATGCTTGCGTTCCGCCGCTTCGATTACGCGGGATGGGTGCTCAGCTGGCCACGCCTCGACCTCCATGCGTGGGGCCCCGGCGTCCTGCGAGACCTCGGCCGATACGTCGACCGTCACCTCGCCTCCTCATAGCGACGCGAGCGCTACGGCGCGCGCGGGATCACCAGCAGCCCGAGCGTGTCGATCGCCGCCGCCGGAATCGTGTCGATGCGAAGTGGTGTTCGCTTGTCGCCGAAAACCACCGCCTCGTCGCTGTCGCCGTACCCAGCCACCGCAAAGCCACCGACGATCAGGCGGCCGAGTGCGTTCCGCGCGCGGAAGACCTGGCCCCGCTTCGGGTCGACCACCGTCACGTGCAGGCTGCCCCGCCCGCCGTCGCGCATGTGCACGAGCAAGCCGCGGTGCCCCGCTACGTCGAGCAGCTCGACCCGCACGATCGCGAAATAGTCCGCCACCACCCGGCGCCGAAACCCATCCGCGACATCGATCACCGTCAGCGACTGGCCTTCGTTCTCGTAGCCGCCGGCGCCGTCCAGCCCGGACACCGCCACCAGCGATCCGCCCAGTTTCCACGCACGGACCGCGCTGTCAGCCACCACCACCGTGTCGCCCGAGCTCAGCGTGACGACCGCTCGGCCGACGCCGAACGTCGTCGTGTCGCGCCGCACCACGATCCGGGACACGGTCGCACCCGGGCGCGCGGACAGCGCCTCCAGTTGCTTCGGCATCACCGCCACCGGATCCGGCCGACGCACGAATGTTGACTCGGTTGCCAGCGTCGCTGGTGGCGCGTCGGGCTTTGCGCTGCAAGCGGCAAGGCAGAAAGTCAGCAGCGCGATCGGGCGGCCCGACCGGAACTTACCAACGGCGTCACATTTCACCGGCGCTGCACTCGACACGAAAAGGATGTGCGCGGCACACATTCGGTGACGCGCATTGACAGATGCCCTGAGCCCGCGTGCAGATTAGTGCACGAACCCTTGCGGAGGCAGGAACAGTGAAGGACAACCAGCTCCAGAAGCTGCTCAAGAAGACGCAGGCCAAGGCCGCCGAAAAGGCTGCCAAGCCGCGCCCGTCGTTCGACGCCACGTTGGAAGCCACCAAGAAGCCCGGTGGTGAAGATGGCCCAGGTGCCGACGCGGAAGAAATCTTCAAGGAAATGAAGCGGCGCGAATTCTGAGCAACTGACCGGGGCGCCACGCCTCGAGGGAGTCCGACCGCATTCGTGCTGGCGCGGCAGGCTTGATCTGCCTTCCGAAGCGGTCGATACCAGAGGGGAGATGCTGCACTCCTCCCAGGATTTCCGGCTCGACCGCGGCTCCGTCACGACGATGAGCCGAGTGCGTCTCAGCTGCGGCACAGTCGCGATGATGCTTGGCGTCGTCGCGTTATTCGCCAGGCTGGGACTCTCCCCGCTGGCGCTTGTCGTGACCGGCCTCTGGTTCGCCGTGTCGCTCGTACAGCACTGGATGATGGTGCGCGGCCACGACGTGCATCGGCTCGAAGTGCTCGTCTTTGCGTCGCTCTGTTTCGACGCCGTCGCGATGTCCGTCGTGATTCTGTTCATTGGCGGTGTCTGGTGGTGCGGCGCAGTGCTCTACGCGATTCTGCTGGTCGCCGCCGCGTCGGTGCTGCCGCGCAACCGCGCCGTCGCGGTCGGCGCCGTGGCGACCACCGCCTTCGGCACGATGCTGACGCTGCAGGTCACCGGCGTGTTGCCGACGAGCAGATTCCTGAACGTGCCATCCATGCACGGCGCGTGGAGTGCGAGCATCGCCGGTTTCGTGCTCGTTGTGGTCGAAATGTTCGGGCTCGGCTGGACGCAATACAACCTGACGTTGCTGCTGCGTCAGCGTGCCTCGCGGTATCGCGCGTTGATGGATACCGCGTCCGACCTGTTTCTCGTGTTGACGCATGACGGCAGACTGACACACGTCAACCGTGCCACACTCGCCACGGCGCAGTGTGAGCGCAGGGATCTGCTGCGTGACGGCATCGGTCGCCTGCTGATCGACGAGGATGTCGCCTTCTTTCGCAGTCGCATGACACGCGCGCTGAACGGCGAACAGCAATCGATGATGCTGCGCGCTCGTGGCTATCACGGTGCGCGCTGGTTGTCGTGCACACTCGCACCGATGAAGCCGGGCGTGAGAACGTCGGATCTGCTCGCGATCCTGCGCGACGTCACCGACGACCGCCTCGCCTCCGACACGGTGCGCACCAGCGAGGCCCGTCTGCGCGCCGTCTTCAATCAGGCCGGTATCGCGATCGCACTGCTCGACCTCGAGGGATTCTTCGTCGAGGTCAATCCGGCCGTCGAACGACTGCTCGGCTACGACGGCGTGGGACTCATCGGGCGGCGCTGGAATACCTTCTCGCCGCCGGAAGATCTCGAGCTCACGGCAGCCATGATCGGTGCGCTGCACGCGCAGGAGCGTCAGAACGTGACCGTTGAACAACGCTTCGTGCGCGCCGACGGCCGCGTGTTGTGGACCATGCTCACCATCTCGCGCGTCGACAATCCCACCGGATCGGCGGGACTGATCGCGATGCTGCAGGATATCACGGAACGACGCGCGCTCGAAGCGCAGCTGACGTGGCAGGCGTTCCACGACCCGCTCACGAACCTCGCCAACCGCTCACTCTTTCGTGAACGCGTGGATCGTGCGCTGAGTCAGCGCAGTACGTCACCCGGTAGCGTGGCCGTGCTGTTCCTCGATCTCGACAACTTCAAGACCGTCAACGATTCGATGGGGCATGCCGCCGGCGACCAGTTGTTGTTCGAGGTCGGCCGACGTCTGCTCAACGCCACCCGCGGCTGCGACACGGTGGCGCGTCTGGGCGGTGATGAATTCGCGATTCTGATCGACAACGTGCGCGCCGCGGCCGACTGCGTCCGCGTGGCCGAACGTATCCAGCTGTCGATGCAGCAGCCCGTGCCACTCGACGGCGCCGAGGTCACCGTCAGCACGAGCATCGGCATCGTGCATGATGCCGGCGACGAAACGGCCGACGACATGCTGCGCAACGCCGACGTGGCGATGTACAACGCCAAGCAGCGCGGCAAGGGGCGCCACTCGTTGTTCGAACCGGGGATGCACGACAAGGCGGTCGAACGGCTCCGACTCCAGACCGAGTTGCGCATCGCGATCGAGAACAACGAAATCACGCTCGAGTATCAGCCCATCGTCACGCTGGACGACAGTCGGCCGTGCGGGTTCGAAGCCCTCGCGCGATGGACGCACGCAGAATTCGGTTCGGTGCAGCCGTCGACCTTCATTCCGCTGGCCGAAGAAACGGGGATGATCGTCGCACTCGGCGCGAACATTCTGCAGCTCGCCTGCCAGCAGGCCACGACGTGGGTGTCTCCGCCGGGCCAGACATCGCCGATCGGCATTTCGGTGAACCTCTCCGGCCGTCAGCTCGAAGAAACGTCGATCGTGTCGCATGTGCGCGAGGCGCTGGAGGCCAGCGGACTCGATCCCGCACGCCTCACGCTGGAAATCACGGAGACGGCACTCGTGCACAACTCCGACACGATGCGTGAACGACTCCATCAGCTGAAGGAGCTCGGCGTGTCGCTCGCGATCGACGACTTCGGCACCGGCTACAGTTCGCTCAGCTATATCCAGCAGTTCCCCGTCGACGTGCTGAAGATCGATCGCAGCTTCGTGGAAGGGCTCGGACGCACCGGCGGCACCGACGCCGCGCTCGCGCGCACCATCATCGCACTCGGCGCATCACTGCAACTGCGCACGGTGGCCGAAGGCATCGAAGTCGAAGCGCAGCGTGCCATATTGCGCGAGCTCGGCTGCGAACTGGGGCAGGGCTTTCTCTACGCCCGACCGATGCTCGCCGACGACGTGATGCCGTGGCTGCACGAACCTCGCGGAACGAGTCGGATGCGTGCGACGCTGCCAGCGGAGCTGGCGAACCGGCCGCTGTCGCGCCCTGCGCGCGACACCGGCAGCATGGCACGTGTCAGCGCTTGAGCGCGACCTTGGCGGCGGCCTTCGAGACGGCCTTCCGCGGCAGTGACAGTCGAGTGCGGCCACCGCGAGACTTGAGCGCGAGATCGCCGACCGTCTGCTTCTCGAGCAGGACAGACACCTTGGCACGAATCGGCATCCACTTGTCGTGAATCGGACACGCGGCGTGATCGCTGCACCTGGAGAGGCCGAGCAAGCACCCGACAAAGGGGTCATTGCCGTCGGCGACGGTTGCGACTTCACGCACAGGGGCATCGAGCGCCTTCTTCTTGATTCGATATCCACCGCCACGCCCTTTCGCACTTTCCAGGTAGCCCATCTGGGCAAACCGTTTCAACACCTTGGCCAGATACGGCCCCGGGACTTCGAGGTGCGACGCGACGTCGCGATTCAAGCGGAATTCCGTCGGTGTGAGCGCGAGCAGCACCAGCGCCTGCAGGGCATACTCCTGTGTCTTGCTGAAGAGCACGGGTTTGGAAGGAGCAGGAGGGAGTGAATCGATGTCCATAGTCCCTCACGCGCAAAAAGAGCGCGCAAGAGCTCACCGCTGGAGCGCTCCAGATTGAGCACGCCCCACCGGCGGGATCCGGGAAAATTGACCAAAACAGATTAGACGGACGCAACCAACCGATTTCGCGCCTGCAGTATCGAAACCGTACCGGTTGAGATCGCAACGATGCTCGGACCCGATGCGGATGCCGCCCAATCCTGATGTGTTGTGACGCGGCTCAGGTACGAATGAAAGCGAGCTCTCCAGATAGTCTATCTGCCTGCGTCAAAGCAGCGTCACAGCACCGTCATTCGGCGCGCTGTGCACCCCTCAGAATGTGCCGCCGATCGTGTCGTCTTTTCGCCACGCGAACCGCACGCCGTCCACCATCGCCGCCGCCGCAGCCAACGTCTTCGCGAGATGTGCGACCGCGTCCGCCTTCGTCATCCGGGAGGCCGGCGATCCGGCCCCTGACACGAGCCAGCGCGCCGATGGTTCGCCACCCATCACGGTCCAGAGCGTTTCGCCACGCAGCACCACACTGAGTGCGAGCGGCACGCGCGACGCTGACCAGGTCAGCGCCTTGGGCGCGAACGCCTGCCGCACCACGGCATGCCGACACAGATCGAGGAACGGCGCGAGGTCCGCGAGCGCGACAGAGAGGTCGGGGTCGCGGCGGCCGGCAAGCGCAAGATCGAACGCACGTATGGACATCGGTATCCGCTGAATGGGGCGGGCTGAAGATAAGTACTCGAGCTCGGTGCACCAACGTAACAGCCCAGGTCGTCGCCTCAGTACGCCATGCGTACCACGAGCGTCGTGTCGCGTCCGACGTGTACCGCGGCTTCGCTGAACCGTGGCGCCCGGAACCTCGGGCGAACGTCGTTGCTGACCCCGTAGCCCTCTTTCGGCATGCCGAGGAAGTTCGAGTCCATTCTTCCGTTCGCGTTCGCATCGTGATGTACCGCCAAGGCATACGTGCCAGGCGGCGCGTCGAATGACAGTATCGACTCCTCACCCGACGGCCGCACCGTTTGATTCGAAAATGGCGATCGTCCGGGAAATCCGACGCCCGGCTCGTGATGCAGTCCGACGTGCAGCACACCGCCTTTTGCGGCGCGGATCCCGACCAGGCGGACAGTGATATGGACCGTCGTGGGTTGAAGCATGGTCAGCCCGACGAACCCAAGGCCGATCAGGACGCGCATCACAGGCAGATCTGGGTCGAAGGCGGCGGGACGATCATCGCGACGAGAATGCGACCCAGAGCTGAACGTCGCCAGAGGGGGTGCGGTGCCCGGCGGACCCTCGATGCAGTTCCCGCTCTTATTCTTATTTTCGGAGATGATTACTCCCGACGACGTTCCCGTCACGATCAGACCGGCGTCTCCCGCCGATGCAGCGGCGCTCGCCGCCCTCGCCCGTCGCACCTTCGCCGAGGCGTTCGGTGCGGACAATACGCCGGAGGATCTGGCAGCGTTTCTCGACGCCACCTACGGCCCGGACATTCAGCGGCAGGAACTCGACACGCGAGGCCTGACTTATCTCGTCGCCGAGCGTGAGGGTGACCTGCTGGCGTACGCCCTGCTTCGCGACAAGGTCTCGCCGGACGTGGCCGACCCGAGTGCGATCGAGGTCCAGCGATTCTACGTCGATCGCACGGGTCAAGGTCGCGGCATCGCACAGACGCTGATGGCTGCGTGCATCAGCGAAGCCGTAGTGCGCGGCGCGGGTTCGCTGTGGCTCGGTGTGTGGGAGCGCAACACGCGCGCGATCCGATTCTATGTCGCGCAGGGCTTCCGCGAAGTCGGCACGCAGACATTCGTCGTGGGCAATGATCCACAGACGGATGTCGTCATGCTGAAGACGCTCACGCTGCCCGACGCGTGACCTGACTCAGCGCGTCGGCGCCAGCCGCTTCACGATCACGATGTACTGACCGCGATCGAGCAGTTCCTTGGCATTCGCCGCGACCGGATCCGGCGTCGGCACGGCGCTGACCACCACGCTCTTCACCCCTGGCACCCGGCGCGTCACGCGCGCGGCCGTGCCGAGTCCGAAGTCGGTGTGGAATGATCCATTGAAGTGGACGACGATCGATTGCGGGCCGGCCTGCTCGCGGGCGCGCACGATCGATTCCGCCATCGTTTCGTCCTTGATGCACTGGGCTTCGTAGAACAGATCCGTCATGCCGGACATCGGTGATGCGGCCGACGCCGACGCCGTCGCGGGCGCGGTGGCCGCGCCGTGACCACCGCCCATCACCTCGACGAAATTCGTGTAGTACTGATCCTTCGGGCAGAGCAGCTGCTGCGCGACGTATGCACGATCGGTGGCAACCAGCGTGTCGACGGCGGCGAGCCCTTTCCGGCTCACCATGCTCGCGAGTCGGCGCGGCACGTTCGACGCGACCACTGGCCAGTGCTTCGCCTTCGCGAGTTCGAGCAGTGGACGGTAGTCGGTTTCGTAATTCGGCCACGGGCGCGACTGCGCACGAAAGTCAGCCTCGCTCAATCCGCCGGCGAGATACGCATCGACCAGCGGCTGCACGTCGCGCTCGAACATCTCGAGCGAGAGCACGACGGTGCTCCGTCGCTCACCGAGGGCCGACAGCAGCGCGAGCTCTGCCCGGTGTGTTTCGGCATCGTCATGCTGTTCACCGAAGAACACCACGTCCGCTTTCGCGGCGTCGTCGGCCATCTGCGCGAATGGGATCGTTCGCCCTGAGGCCGCGGCGACGATGCGCGGTGACGCGCCGGCGTCGCCCGTCGACGGTGTGGGGGCGGTTGACGCACGCGTGCCGGCGCAGCCGGTGAGCAGCGCGACGACGAGAGGGAGTCCGAGATTGATTGCTGGACGCGACATGATCGGTGTGGAAGGATGACGTGCTGGCAACAGGGCCTTCAATGGTTTTCAAGGGGTCAGAGCACTTGAAAGTTTTCAAGGGGTCAGAGCACTTGAAAAATTTCAAGTGCTCTGACCCCATGAAATCGCCCCGTGAAAATTGACGCGAAAGTTCAGCTGATCGGCGGCGCGGTCTTCACGACCTTACGCACCGACACACCCGGCACGTTGCCATCCTGCAGCAACTTGTTGAAGGCGGGAATCTCCACTTGCTCGATCGTGTCGACTTCGCTGCGGATCGCCGCCCACTGCTGTTCGAGCTCAGCGAGCCGTTCGCGCGCGGCCTTCGTCAGCACCGGGTTCCCTTCCACCTGCCCCATCAGGAAGCCGTACTGTCCGTTGATGCCGTTCGCGAAATTGATGATGTCCTGCCCGTTCGATGCTTTCGTGGTGAGCCGCGGATCCATCGTGTCGAGATGGGTGACGAGCGACTTGCCAGCCGACGTGATCGCCGCCGCATTGGTGGCCTCGCGGCCGCGCGTCAGCGCGCCCTGCACCTGTCCCTTCGTATCGCGGAGGCGCAGCACGGCGTCGTGGATTTCCCGGATGCGATCGGCAATCAGGTTCGACACCGAATCGCGCTCGGCGACGACCGCAGCTGGAACGGCAAGGCGCGGGTCCTGCAACACGGTCAGCGGCTGCGTTTGCACGACACTGCCCATCGTCAAACGCACGCTGTACGTGCCTGGCGACACCAGCGCACCGCCGCTGCCCGGCGCGCCGAACAGCAGCACACCCGTCAGTCGTGTCGGCGCGGTGCGCCGCAGGTCCCAGTTCAGCACGTTGAGCCCCGCCTTCGGCTTGAGGCGCGCCGCGACGACGGAGTCTTTCGTCGAGAAGCTGCGCAACACCGTGCCGCGCGCATCGAGCACATCGAACGACAGTGTAGCCGTGCTGTCGGGGGCTGACGCGAGCCGATAGTACATGTTTGCGCCCGGCACCGGGTTCCGGCCAGCGCCACGCGCCGGCACTGACGGGCCGCCAGCCAGCACCGCCGACTTCGGCGCGTACAGATACGCGGCCTTCGCCATCAGTGGCTCCTGATGCTGACGAATGGCCGAGAGATCATCCATGATCCAGAAGGCGCGGCCTTCAGTGGCGGCGACCAGATCACCGTCGTGCACTTCGAGGTCGGTGACCGGCACCACAGGCAACGCGGCCGGAAACGGCGTCCACTTCGCACCACCATCGAACGACAGATAGGCGCCGGTTTCCGTGCCCGCATAGAGCAGATCGCGGCGCACCGGATCCTCGCGCACCACACGCACCGGCTCACCTTCTCGCAAGCCGTTCACGAGACGTGTCCATGTCGCGCCGTAATCGGTGGACTTGAACACGTGCGGCGTCGGATCACCGATGCGATCCATGCGATATGCGACGTAGACCGTCGCGGGATCGTGCGGCGACACTTCGATTTCGTTCGTGAGGCCGTCGGTCAGTCCCTTCGGTGTCACGTTCGTCCACGTCGTACCGCCATCACGCGTGCGCTGCACGAGTCCATCGTCCGTGCCGACGTAGATCACTTTCGCATCGTGTGGCGATTCGTGAATCACGACGATCGTACCATACACTTCACCGCCGGCGCCTTCATTCGTGATCGGGCCACCGCCTTTCCCCTGCCGCGCCTTGTCGTTCTTCGTCAGGTCACCGCTGTTTGGCGCCCACGTCTGTCCGCGATCACTGGAGCGGAACAACACGTTGCCGCCGTGATAGATCACCGCGCCATCATGCTGCGACACACGGATCGGCGCCGTCCAGTTGAAGCGATACCGCGTCTTGTCGGTCGGCTCGGTGAGGTTCATCGCCGGCCACGGCATGATCGCGCGACTCAAGCCGGTCTGCTGATCGAGTTCGTCGATCAGCCCCTGATAACAGCCGCCGTACACATACCGAGAGTCCTTCGGACCGACGCCGATATTCGCGCTTTCACAGCCCGGGCCAGTCCGCCAGTCGCGCACACCGATCGCGAATTCATCACTGCGACTGCGGATGATCACGCTCGTGTTGTCCTGCTGACCACTATAGAGCCTGTATGGGAAGTCGTGGTCCGTCGTGACGTGATAGAACTGCGCCGTCGGCTGGTTGTCCTGCGAGCTCCAGCTGGTGCCACCATCGAGTGACACCGACACACCACCATCATTCGAGTTGATCATCGACTTGCCATCGATTGGATTGATCCAGATGTGGTGATTGTCGCCATGTGTGGCCTCGACGACGCGGAACGTGCGTCCGCCATCGATGGACTTGAGCACCGGCGAGTTGGTGATCCACACCACATCCGCATTTTTCGGATCGGCGAACACCTTCATGTAATACCAGCTGCGCGTCTGGATCAGGCGATCGGACGACAGCAGCGCCCACGTCTTGCCCGCGTCATCCGAGCGATACAAGCCACCACGCTCGGCTTCGACAATTGCATACACACGCTCGGGATTGGCCGGCGACACACTGACGCCGATCTTGCCCATCACCGTCGGCAACCCTTCCGTGAGGCGCTTCCAGGTGTCGCCACCATCGAGCGACTTCCAGATGCCGCTGCCCTCGCCGCCGCTGCGGACCATCCACGGTGTGCGCTGATGATCCCAGAACGTCGCATAGAGAATGCGCGGATTGGTCGCATCCATCGACAGGTCACTGGCCCCGCTGAAGTTGTTGGCACCTTTCAGCACCAGCTGCCACGTCGCGCCGCCGTCTTTCGTGCGATAAATGCCGCGCTCCGCGCTCGCCTTCCAGCGATCACCCTGCGCGGCCACGTACACCACGTTCGGATCGGTTGGATGAATGCGCACCGCGGAGATCTGCCGAGTGGCGGCGAGTCCGACATTCGTCCAGGTACGACCCTGATCCGTGCTGCGGTACACGCCATCGCCGTAGCTCGAACTCTGTCCGCGGATCGCCTCTTCACCGGTGCCGACATAGATCACATTTGCATCCGATGGTGCAACTGCGATGGCGCCGATCGAGCCGGTGCGAAACCAGCCGTCGGAGATGTTGCGCCAGTTGATGCCCGCATCATCGGTGCGCCACAACCCGCCACCCGTGTAGCCGGCGAAGTACGTCAACGGTTGCGTCGGAATGCCAGACGCGGCAGTGGCGCGACCCCCACGGTATGGTCCGATGCTGCGCCACTGGAGTGCGCGGAACGACGCCGTATCGATGGCGATGGTCGCGGTCGACGTCGGCGCAGCAGGCTTGCGTTGCGCACCGACAGCCATGGAGGCAGCGACGGCAACACAGGGAACGAGCAGGTAACGAAACGTCGCGATCATCGGCGGGGAGGCGAGAGTCGGAGCAGGCGCGGTCAGGACCGTCCTGTGCTGAACAGCTGCAGGCATGCTGCTGAATTTCAGCGGACGTACGACGGAAGTTCTTCTGAATTTCTGCTGAATTGCTGCAGCCGAAATAAAGCGACCAGGCGACCTCGTGCGAGAGGAATCACCACGCCGCTCGCCGATTCATGTTCTGTTCATGTTCGAGGGGCGTTTGACCGGTGCGCACTGCGACACCCGTTGCGACCCCCTTTGCGACGTCACCGCGACAGGTAGTCGGCGAAAGTCGCCTGCAGCAACGCGGTGCCGAGTCGTTGCTGACGCGGACCAGCACCCCGCGAGTGCTCCAGCACCTGGCGGCCACGCTCATCGTACACGAGCCAGCCGCCCTGATCGATGAACGTGAATCCGTCGTGATACTCGAAGTAGGCGAAGCCCATGCCGGCACCGCTGAACAGATCCTGTCCCCAGCGAAATCCATTGGACGACACACCGAGTTGGGCGAGCAGTGTCGGTGCCACATCCACGGACGACCCGATGCGATGCACGACGGTGTCACGCACCCGCAGCGCGCCACCGAGCCAGAGCATCGGGATGTGATGGCGATCAGGAACGGTTTCCACCACTCCATCAGCCGGCAACGGCAGCGGGCTGCCATGATCCGCAACGATGATCACCAGCGTGCTGTCCCACCACGGCTGCGTCGACGCCGAATCGAGAAACTTCGCGATGCTGGCGTCGGTGTAGTGATGTGCGTTGAGGAACTTCGTCGACTCGTCGTCGCCGGGGAACGTGGCCGCGACGGGAACTTCGAACGGCTCGTGGCTGCTGAGCGTGAAGATCGTGGAGAAAAACGGCCGCGGGTCACGCTGGAGATCAGCCATCATGCGCGACAGGACGACATGATCGTGTGCGCCCCACTTCGAATTGCGATCACTCGCGTCGAACGCATCGAGTCCGATCACGCGCTCGAAGCCGCCGTTGATCAGGTACGCCTTCATGTTCGCGAAGGCGAGTTCGCCACCGTAGTAGTACGACGTGTGATAGCCGGCGCGCTGCATGAATTGTCCCAGCTGCGGCAGCCGTGCCGCCTTGTTCGGTCGCGTCATGATCGCCTCGTTCGGCACCGACGGAAATCCACTCAGGATCGACACCAGCCCCTGCGCGCTCCGCTCACCGGAGGCGAACAGCGAATCGAAGAAGATGCCCTGATGCGCCCAGCGGTCGAACTGGGGCGTGACATTGGGGCGTCCGCCGAGTCGCGCCACGACCTTCCCCGTGAAACTCTCCCAGATGATCAGAATCACATTCGGCTTCGCGATGCGAACGAGCGATACCGGTGCTGCCACGCGCGACGGATAGAGACTGTCCACCGCCTGCTCTACCTCACGGGCCGGCAGCACGACGTAGGGATTGTTCGTCGGCAGATCCTGCTGCGCCACCGTGGTGGAGAGCAGATACCATCCGGGATTGAGCGACGCCATGTTCACGAATTCCGACCGCGAGAAGAACACGGTCGATTCATTGATCGGCGTCCACTGCACGCCGCCGCGAATCGGGACGGCCAGCAGTGCGCCGATGGCCAGCAACGCGAGACCGGTGCCCAGCGCCTGCAATCCGCGCGACTGGACCAACCTCTCCTCGGGGCGCCGCACCACGCGCCAGTACAGCCACCACGTGGTCCCGAGCATCAGCGCCAGCATGCCGAACAGCGGGACAACCGCGATCGAGGAGGCCGACGCGTACGCTTCCTTCGGAGTGCTGAGATAGGTCCAGAGCGACGCATCGAGCCGACGGCGCCACGGGCCGAAGGTGCCGATGTCCGTCATCGTGACCAGTGAGATGAAGACCACGACGAACACGCTGTACGCCGTCAGCACGCGTCGAGTCAGCGCCGGACGCGCGGCGATGGTGAGCACGAGAATCAGCCATGGAACGGCCGTCAGATACGCGGCAGCCGACAGGTCCATGCGCGCACCGACGAGAAAGCTGCGCGCAATCAGGGCCGCACCATCCGCGGGAATCATGTCACGAAACCAGAACACGAACAGCGCCCGGGCCGCCGCGAACCACACTGTCCAGAACAGCAGCACACGAGTCAATATTCCCACCCGGCCGCGCAGGACAGACTGCCAGGTGGCGGTCAGGTCGCGAGCACCAGCGATCGTCATGGTGCGACCGGTGCGTACGACGTCGGCGATCCGTCAGAGAAGGTGCTGAGTGCGTGGCAGGACATAAGCACGACAATGTCACGATTACATGTAGCTTTCGCCACCGGCCGAATGGCTGATTCCCTCTCCCTCTCCCTCTCCCGCACACGCCCGATGCCCGTTCAGCAGACTCACACCCCGCGCACGGCCGTCACACGATTCCGGAAGAGCGGTGTCGACCGATGTATCAGAGGCTTTTCCGCGCTCGCCCTCGCGCTGACCGTGAGTGGCTGCGCCGCTGTCCATCGGCCTCCCGCGACCATTCCATCGCTGCTGGCCGACGCGGATACGAGTCGGCTGCGGGAGCGCGCGCTACGCGATACGGTCGTTGCACGATTGGCGCGCCGCGTCGTGAAACGCACCGATCACACCGTCGATGTGCTCCTGCTCTCTGGCGGTGGCCAGAATGGTGCATATGGTGTGGGATTTGTGCGCGGCTGGCGCGAGCGCACCGACGCGCCCATCCCGCAATTCGATCTCATCACGGCGATCAGCACCGGTGCGTTGCAGGCGCCGTTTCTGCTGCTCGGCAGCACCGCCGCTGTGGACACGCTGACGTCGCTTTACCGGAACGCCGCCGATCGCATCGCACCGTCGATCGACTGGTGGTTCTGGCTTCGCAAGACCGGCGGCGTGGTGAATACGAAACGCTACGACGCGAGCATTGCCACGGTCGTCGACTCGGCGCTTCGTGATTCGCTGCGCACCGCGTTCAGAGAGGATCGCCAGGTGGTCTTTGGCACCACCGACATGGACATCGGCACAGGACGCACCTGGGATCTTGCGACCACGCTCAACGGTGCCGACGGACTTGTCACCACCCGCACACTCCTCAGGGCCGCGTCCGCGATTCCCGGGATTTTTCCACAGGTCGTGTTCGAAGGACATGTGCACTCCGACGGTGGTGTAGTCTCCAACATCCTCTCGCTGCTGACACTCGACGACTACAAGGCGATGACCGCGAAGGTCCGCGCGGCAGGCGTCACCGCGCCCATCACTGTGCGCATGTGGGTAATCGTGAACGGCTGGACGACCGCCGCACCGATGGTCATGAATCCGGCGAGCCTGAAGCAGATCAACCGACGCTGGAGCAATCTCTCGTTCTACATGCATCACCCGCAGGTACTGGAAGGGCTCGACTATCTCGCGCACGCCGCCAGCGCGGAAGTCCCGGGCCTCACGATGCAGATGAAGTGGACCGCGATTCCCTCAGAGCTCGCACTCGATCCCGCCGCAACGTCACTCTTCGACAAGGGCTGGATGCAACGCCTCGAAGAACTTGGCACCACCCGCGCGCGCAGTGCGAAACCATGGGATACCATTCACTCTCCCTACATTCGCCCCCTGCCGCAGACCCCATGATCACGTCGATGACCCGCCGTTCGGCGCTGCGTGTTGCACTGCATCTCGCGGTCTCCGGGTTGCTGCTCCCGGCGACGCTCACCGCACAGACACAACGTCCGCCAACACGACTGACAGTCACGTCGGACGGGCATCCGCTGGCACTCTGGACCCGCGCCGCCGTGAAGCCGAAAGGAGTGATCGTGCTGCTGCACGGACGCACGTGGTCGGCGTTGCCGGACTTCGATCTGCAGGTACCCGGTGAGCAACTGTCAGTGATGCAGGCGCTCGTGCGTCGCGGGTACACGGTCTATGCGCTCGACGCGCGCGGATACGGCTCAACGCCGCGTGACGCCACGGGATGGCTGACACCGAATCGTGCCGCGAACGATGTCGCGGCGGTCTTGCGCTTCGTGTCACTGCGGCATCCCACGCTCCCGAAACCGACGCTTGTCGGGTGGTCGTACGGATCGATGGTGGCGCACCTCACGCTGCAGCAGAATCCAACGCTCGCATCAGCTGTCGTGCTGTTCGGGTATCCCTACGACGATGTGCGCAAGAGTCCTGTTGCCGCCGACACCGGCGCGCCACCGCGCGAGGCCAACACGGCAAAGAACGCCGCCAGCGATTTCATCGCACCGAATGCGATTTCGCCGCATGCCGTCGAGGTGTATGTCGCTGCCGCGCTGCAGGCCGATCCGGTGCGAAGCGACTGGAAGGCGTTGCACGAATGGAATGAACTCTCGGCGGCCAAACTGACGTTGCCAACGCTGCTGCTGCACGGCGAACTCGATCCGTATGCACCGGTCGCGAATCAGGCGACGGTCTTTTCGCACCTCGGTTCGCCGGACCGACAGTGGATCATTCTCGCCGGTGGTGATCACGCCGCCCTGCTCGAACGCACGCTCCCGGCATTCATCGCGGCGATCACCAACTTCATCGAGCGGCCGCGTCTGCGCTGAGCGCGCGCCTTCTCTCACCCGTTCGGGTGCTTGCGCATCGTCCACTCGGCGTCAACGTTGAGAGGCAGCAGCGCACTCATCCACGGAGCAGTTGTGAATCAGGACCAGAAGTCTCGCCTCGGCGGATTGTTCTTCATCGTCGGCGGCGCAGTGCTCGGCTACCTCTCGATCTGGACGCCATACTAAGGAAGCGTTGACCGGCAGCCAGACGATCCAGCTCAATCGCAGCGGCATCGCACTCTCGATCCTCTTCCCGCTGATGGGCGTCGTGCTCGCGATCGGCGGCGAAGCCGCATCGAGCCACCTCAAGGCGCAGACCTCCGACAAGAAGACAAAGCTCGGATGGGTCTGTATCGCCATCATCGCCGCCATCGCACTCGGCGTGTACTGGGTTGTTCAGACCAAATTCGAATCGATGGGCTACAGCCTCTGACGTCGTTCGCGCTTGAACTGCTTGTCTCACACAGAACCGCAGAACAGCAGAGGATTCGTAGTCACTACAGCGTTCACCGAGGAATTTTCACGCGGGGCTCGCGGGAGACGCGGGGGAAAAGCAAATGCTGTTGAAACTGCGCTCGCGAGACGCTGTTTCAACAGCATTTTGCAGTTGCCCTTCTCCGCGTCCCCCGCGAGCCCCGCGTGAAAATTGTCTGCTGAAATGCGGTAAATGCGAGGACTCCTCTGCTACTGTGGGGCGCTGTGTGAGCCTGCAGTTCAGGCGGCGGACAGAGGCTCGGCGGCGGGCACGTCCATCACGCCTTCGGCAGTTTCGATGATCAGCTGATCGACGACAGCCTTCAGGTCGTTGGTCTTCGCGAAGGTAGCCAGCTGGCGATCGGCGCTCGAACCTTCGGCGAGGATCTTGTACGCGTATTCCACTTCCTTGCGTGTGCCGAGTTCGTCGACGATGTCGCCGAGGAACCAGTCGAGGAATTCGCGGATCAGCTGCGGCGCCGGCAGTTCGACCTGCTTGCCGAAGTCGATCAGCTTGCCGCCGAGCCCGTAGCGAACCGCGCGCCACTTGTTCTCCTCGATCAACGCCGACGAGTAGACGCGGAACGTCGTGTTGTCGCGCCGCATCTTGTACAACTTCGCGATCAGCGCCTGCAGGATGGCGGCGATACACACCGCTTCGTCAACACGCGTACACACGTCGCAGACGCGGAACTCGAGCGTCGGGTATGTCCCGTGCGGCCGGATATCCCACCAGATCTTGTGCGATCCTGGAATCGAGCCTGTTTCGACCAGCGTGTCGATGTAGGAGGTGTAGTCATAGTACGAATTGAGGAGGGGCGGCACACCGCTGCGCGGGAAAGCGCGGAAGACCACGCTCCGATACGAGCGCAATCCTGTCTGGCGGCCGTACCAGAACGGCGAGCTGCTCGTGAGACACAGGATGTGCGGCAGGAAGTAACGCGCCACGTTGCACGCGTCGACGAGAAAATCCTTGTCCTCGATACCGATGTGCACGTGTGTCCCGAAGATCAGCAGACGCTGGGCCAGATCGCCCATGTCGTTGCGTGTACCGAGGTAGTGATCGTACGGCGTGATCTCCTGCGTCTGCCAGTTGGCGAATGGATGGGTGCCGGCGGCCGCGATGCGGTACCCATTCCTGGCAGCCAGCTCCATCACACCTTTGCGCAGCATCACGAGTTCCTTGCGCACCTCCGCCGGCGTCTGACAGACGGTGGTGCCCACCTCGATGATCGACTGATGCAGCTCCGGCTTCACCTGCGTCAGTACGCGGTGATCCTCGGCAAGAAGCTGCGTCACGTATGACACCAGATCCCGCGAGACCGGATCAATGATCTGGTACTCTTCCTCGACGCCCAGGGTCAGTGACGGTGCCTTCATTGGGACGTTTCCGGCTGAAGTGTGACTGGCGGTGCGGAGTGCGCGTTCGGCGCCTCCCGCACAATAGTGCTAACGAGGCTGAACCAGAAAGGTGGGCACCGTCGAGCCACCGCCCGCCGAGACATTCAGCAGCGCCGCCGTGGACAGGCGACAGAGCCAGCCGTCCGAGTACGCACCGTCGCACAGGAAGGGTGCCGTGTCGTACATGCGGTCCACGACCTGCGACGTCCCGTCCACCAGCGACGGGTAGCCCTGTGACGGAATCGAGACGCGCTCCTGCACGACGTACGGATTGTCGACCGCGTTGCGCAACGCAGCACTCCACGTATCCTCGTCCACCGTCCAGCCAAGCACGATGCCGGCACCACCGTAATCATCATTCGGCTTGAGCACGAATCGGTCGCGATGTGCGGCGGCGTATTCGAGCAGGTCGATGCGTTCACCGTGAAACGTCGTCGCACGTTCCTCGACGACGCGCGTCCACGGAATGCATTCCTTCACTGCGGCGTGCTGCGCGGCTGACAGGAAGTGCGCATTCTGTTCGTCGGTCAGCGCAGCCAGCGACGCCTTCTTGTGCAGGAACTTGCAGCGCGGCGGATTCACCATGCAGACCTTGCCGTCACGATACGCACGGAACACCGGATGATCCGCCCCGCCCCGCTCCGCCAGTTCATGCAGCAGCACACGCTTGTACAGCAGCGTCACCGGTGTGCCGGCGAACGTCAACGTGTTGCCATCATATTCGGCATCGCGTGGATCGACGATCGTGCACGGAATGCCGAGATGGCGGAAGTGCCCCTGAAAAATCTCGAACTCGCTCGCCGTCGGGACTTCCTTCCAGTCGATGATGCCGACCTGAGGCACTTCGCGCACGCCACGCCACGCGGCCCACGCATCGAGCACGGCGCGGATCACACCGTGGCGCGTCGGAATCGGAATCAGCTCCCAGTCCTTCGCGACCTTGCGCGTCACGGGCAGATCGCTGAACATGTCGGCCAGCGCGTCGTTGTAGCCTGCGCCTGCCGGTGTTTCCGCGTTGTACTCGGTGAGCGAGATCTCCCCGGTTTCGTCATTCACGAAATAATCGAGGCGCGACGTCGGACTGGCGGCCGGAAATCCGGGATGCACATCCACCAGCGTCTCTTCCCAATCGCCGAGCCGGAACTGCTCCCGCACACTCGGCGTGCTCAACGCGGCGGAGAGGATCGCGTCGAACGCAGGCATCAGGCGTCGCGTCAGCTGCTGCACGCGATCGTATTGCGCGCGCGTCACGAGCCGTGGCCGCAACACGGTACAGAGCGGCCGGCCGCCGAAAATCAGCCCACGATTGACGAGCTGCGACGTCATCAGCGACGACGATTCCTGCGCCAACGCGTCGTCGGTGAGAAGTTCATGCCATGCGTTGATGGCACCGCCGCTGCCGGTCATCACTTCGTGCGCGAGGCGGTGAACATCGCGTCCCAGCCAAGCGACTTCGTGATGGTGCGCGGATTCTGCGCGAGCCGGATCACGAGATCGGTCATGTGCTCCACCGCCCAGTTGAAATACTGCGGCGTGAGCGAGTTGATGTCGAAGTCCGGCGCCGGATTCATGAAGTCGATGGCGTACGGCACGCCGTCCTTGATCGCAAATTCGATCGAGTTCATGTCATAGCCGAGCGCCTTCACGATCGTGCGTGCATCCTTCTCGACCCGTGGCCCGAGGACGGGCCCGAGGAAGTCGCGATCGGTACGGTACTTCCGTTCCTTCGGATCGTACTTGATCGGCAGGATTTCTTCCTGGCCGAGGCAGATGCAGCGCACGAACTCATCCCACTTGATGAATTCCTGCACGATCATCGTCAGCATGCCCGAATGATCGTAGTGGTGAATGAGCTCCGCCTTCGTCTCGCAGACGTAGACCTCCTTCCAGCCGCCACCGTGTGCGTCCTTGAGGATGCACGGCAGGCCGACCCACTGCAGAATGTCATCCCAGTCCAGCGGATACTTGAGGTTGCGCAGCGACTCGCCGGGAATGATGCCCGGGATGTATTCCTTGTTCGGCAGCACCACGGTTTTCGGGCTGACGACGCCGAGCTTCGTGATCAGTGATGCGCCGAAGAACTTGTCGTCGGCAGACCACATGAACGGATTGTTGATCACCGTCGTGCCTTGCAGCACCGCGTGTTTCAGCACGGTGCGATACATCGGCACTTCGTGCGAGATCCGATCGACGAGCACGTCATAGTCGATCGCGCCGTCCATGTGTTCGCCGCCGAACTTGGCGAGCGACGCCACGACGCCGGCGTCCTTCGCATTCACCGCCTCGATGAAGGCCGGCGGAAAGGACCACTCGCGTCCCACCACCAGTCCGACGTTCTTCACTGTCGCCATACGAGTTCCCCGTTGGGTGGCTGGTAGTCAGTCGTGTCCGCTGACGTACATCCGGATCATTTTTTCCCAGAACGGCCAGTCGTGTGCCCAGCCGTCCCAGATGCGCAGTGCATTCCCGACGCCCTTCGACCAGAGGATGCCGGAGAATTCCTCGTTGTTCCGGCAGCTCGGATCATCACGACCAATGGCCATGATGATGTCGAGGCGTCGCATCGCTTCGAGCCGGCCGTGATCGCGCTCGTGCGGCATGAACGCCATCGGGTTGGCGGCGAACACATTCGCGTCCATGTGCCCTGACGCCTGCCGGCTGATGTCGTACAACCCACTCAGGCCGATGATGCGATTCACGAGATGCGGGTAGCGCAGGCCGAACGACATCGCGTGATACGCGCCGAAACTCGCGCCGGCGAGAATCACGTACGGCGTCTGGTTGATGTGATGCATGTACGGCATCACTTCGTCACGGATGTAGCTGTGATACTGGAGATGCCGCCACGCGCGCGCACCCGGATGCCGCGACTTGTCGTACCAGCTCTCATGGTGCACATGATCGACCGAGATGATCTGCAGCCAGCCGTTGTCGATCTGGTCCCGCAGCACACGGTGCATGTGGCGATCGGTCCATTCCCGATGGCTGCCGAGCGACGTCGGGAACACCAGCATCTTCGCGCCGGCGTGGCCCCACACGTGCAGCCCCATCTCCCGGCCATCGAGCGCCGGGCTGCGCCAGGACTTGAACTCGTGATGCATCAGTTCCTCCGCTCGGGCCTGGGACGTTGGACGGTAAGCAGTGCGGGCAGCGCCTTTCGGAACCGCCGTCCCCACGCGCTTTCATGATGCACGCCGATGGCGTCCTGCACCCACCGCAGTCGTTCGCCGCGGACATACCCCTTGCTCACCAGCAGGTCCCGCATGTGCTGCGCATTGAGAAGCGTCTTTTCCCCTTCGCGAGCACCAACGTCCAGATAGATGCGCACGTCGGCAAACGGCCGCGACCGCACCCAGTCGAAAATCGCGCTGTGCGCGAACCACAGCGATGGACTCATGACGGCTGCGAAGCCGAACACATCACTCCGCTCGAAGATCGCGAACAACGAGAACAGGCCACCCATCGACGACCCGGCGACACCGGTGTGTTCACGCGCCGGCAGTGTGCGATACCGCTCGTTGATGACCGGGCGCAGCACATCGCACAGCCACGTGATGTACGCCGCCGCCTCGCCGCCGCCGACGCGCTCGTCGACGAAGGGGCTGTATTCGTTGATACGGTGCTGCGAGGCGTGATAGACGCCGACGATGATCGCATCGGCACCCAGTCGCGATGCCGACACGAGCTCTTCCGACAAGCCCCACGAACCCGAGTATGAGGTGCCGTCGTCGAACAGGTTCTGGCCGTCCTGCATGTAGATCACGGGATAGCGCCGCACTTCCTCGTCATAATTTCCGGGCAGGTACACGACGACGGAGCGCAGCTCCTCAGGCGTCGGCCCGGGAATATTCGCCACGACATGATAGGTACCGGCCTGTGTTCTGGTACGGAACAGCCGCCGCAGCGAACGGCGCAAACGCAATGGCATGGATTACGAAGCGTAGAGTTGGAGATCGGTGCTGACTGCGTCGGCAATCAAACACGCCTGCTCGAAATCCGGGTGCCGAATGGTGACGTAGCCGTCCGAGATCAATGTCAGAATCCAGTCGCGACGCTGTGCGCCCACCGGCAGCAGATCGACATGCACGATGTGTTCGCCGAATCGCTGCGCGAGATTTTCGAGACCGCTGATCCGGCGGATCGTGCCCTGCCCCTGCGCGCGCTTGAAGATGTTGATCGCGTTGTACTTCCGCGTCACGTCCTGTGAGAACGTGCCTTTCAGCTCCGCCTCGGCATATCCCATGTAGAGATCGATGTCCGACACGTAGTTCATCAGGTCCACTGTGCGGGCACCAGGCGGACGGGCGGCGATCTCACCGAACACCACTTCGCCGTCCGACTTGCGATACCACTCCATGTGGGTGAACGCGTTGCCGGGATTCATCGCCTTCAGCACATCGTGTCCCATCTGCACGCCGCCCTTCACCCAGTCGCTGCCCACGTCGCGCAGGCACAACGTCTGCGGGCTGATCCACTCGTTGGTGCGCGCGGCCAGCGGACGCGGACGGTAGAACCCGACGTTGAAGAACTGCATCTCACCGCCGACGCAGACGGTGTCGAACGTGAACTCCTCGGCCTCGATGAACTCCTCGACGTTCACATGATCGATGTGCGTGAGGCGCTTGAGGGCGGCGTCCATCTCCTTCGCATCGTCGACGCGGAACGTGTCCATCGAGCCCGCACCGTCGATCGGCTTGATGATCAGCGGATAGCCGATTTCTTCGGCCGCCGCGCGCACTTCGGCCGCGCTGGTGGCGCCGCGATGTTTCGGCGTCCGAATGCCGGCCGCCGCCACGCGCGCCTTCATGATGTCCTTGTTGCGGAACGCGATTGCATCATCGACACTCAGGCCGCCGACGCCGAGTGCCACGCGCAGTTTCGCGGCCAGCACGACGCCTGGCTCCCAGAGACAGATCACGCGGTCGAAGGTCATGCCAGCCCAGTGCGCGGTGACTTCGCGCACGACAGCGTCCTCCTGATTGAGCATCGACGTCTGCAGATAACCTGAGAGATGACGTCGCGTCATGTCCGGCAGGTTGCCGACCGGCACATCGCTGATGCCGAACACACTGCCGCCGAATGTCGACAGCCCGCGGCAGAACAGCGGCATCTCGTCCGGATACCCCGGCGCAATCATCAAGACGTTCATTCAGAGCCCCTCAGTGAAGCGTTCACCCATGAGCTGCGATCACCCCAGCTCCACATGCACCAGCGCGACCACGCGACGAACGGCGCGCTCCACGACCGCGGTTTCCGGATGGCGAAGAATGATGAATCCGTCGCCTTCGTACGTCGCGGCAGGCGGCTGTCCGATTTCGGGAAGCTTCACGTCGCAGACCAGCGCACCGAGTTCCTCGTGTACGCGATCGATACCGTTCACATGCCGCACGACCCCGGCACCCTGCCCGCGCAGAAACGCCGCACCGACCGCGAACTTCCGCTCCGGCACCTCGAATTCACCGTAGACCATCAGGGTCGCCCACGCACTCACAAAGTCGATGTCACAGGCGCGACTCATCAAGGTCGTGATCTGCGCGCCCGGTGGACGCGCCGCCACTTCGGAAATCGCGACACTGCCATCCGCACGACGGAACCACTCCATGTGCGACAGGCCGGTGGTCTGGCCGAGCGCCGTCAACGCCTCTGTCGCCGATGCCTTGATATCGTCGAACATCGGATGATCCACTTCGCGCGGCAGCACCACGACCCACTGGATCCACGGATTGCGCAACACTTCCAGCGGCGTCGGATGGTAGTGCGTCAGCGAATGCCACACCGCCTTGCCATCGATCGAAATCGTTTCGAACGAATGCTCCGACCCGGTGATGAACTCCTCGAGCATCACCGGCTGCGTGGCCGACGGCCGCGTCAAGTCGAGCGCTTCGCTGAGTGAGTGCGCGTCGTCCACACGATAGGTGGACAGTGCCCCTGCCCCGGCCTGCGGCTTGATCACGAGCGGAAATCCGACGCGCTCTGCGAACGCGATCGCGTCGACGAACTTCTCCACCAACGCGTGCCGCGCGCATGGAAGCTTGTGCGCGCGCAACACATCCTTCATCCGCGACTTGTCGCGAAAATTGAGCGCGGCCCGCACGCTCAATCCCGGAATCCCCATCGCTTCGCGGACTTCGGCCAGCGGCACCTGCAACTGCTCGTAGGCACCGAACAACTTCTCGACACCTCCGATGCGCGCTGCCACCTCATTCACAGCATGCTGCAACTGGGGCACATCCAGAACATCGTCCACACGCCAGTGCTGCACGATCACATCACGGGTACGTGGGGCCGCATGCTCCACCCAGTCGGTGCTGATCACACCCAGCTGCACGCCTGGCAGCGCTCCGATCGCCTCGACCATCCTCGACGCGTTGTCCGACAGCCGCGGTGCGACGAAGATCACTGGAATCACGACAGCGCCGCCCTGAGGGCCGGGAAGATGTCGGGGAAACAATCGTCACGCGTCTTGAGATCGGATGCGAATTCATGCGCATCTGCAAAACCTGCCCCATCCCAGCCGGCGTTCATCTTCTCCAGCAGCTGCTCGAGATCCGAGCAATGCGAATGGAAGCGATGATCGGCATAGTCCGCCGCTTCCGCCATCGTGATGATGAACTGCCAGTCGCTCGACTGCGCCAGCAGCAGGGTACGCGCCGCCTGCTCGAGTGAACTGTGCGCGTTCGGATCGCCCAGTGCGCGACCGGCAATGTCCCAGAACGCATTCTCGAGCGGCCACAGTCGACGCCACGTGTGCGCGACCTTCGGCCCGACCCACGTCGACCAGTCTGCGTGTGCGCCCCACGACCCCGGCTCGACCGGAATCGTCATCGTGTTCGGATTGTCGTGCAGATGCTGCGACGCCATCGCTGGACGCAGCAGGCTCGAATGCTGCAGCTCGCGATACAGCTTGTTGATGAACTCCGGGCCTTCGTACCACCAGTGGCCGAACAGCTCCGTATCGAACGGCGCGTGAATCAGCGTGGTGCCGAAGTTGTGCTGCTCGCGCGCGATCGAGTTGAGCAGTGTCGCGAAGTGTCGTGCATGCTCCTCGACCTTGTTCTGTGCCACTTCCGGCCAGTACGGATGCTTGTGACCCAGATCGACCGTGCGACCGGTGATGCGCCAGAGCTTGAGCCCACCTTCCTGATGCGTCTTGTGGAATTCGAGATACGCACCATCGCCCGGATACCCGCCATCCGCGCTCCAGATCTGCGCCGCCGTGCGCTGGTCGCGCGCCAGTGCGTGCACATACGACTCGCCGTTCTCCTGCTTGATGCGATAGGCGCGATACGCCGTGCGTTCCTTGTGCCGTCCAGTCACCAGCGGTGAGTCGAGCGTCACATACTCGAAGCCGGCCGCACGCACTTCGTGCTCGATGCCATGCCGGATGCCACGATTCGGCGCCTTCGGCAGCGGCTCCCACCATCCGCCCGGCCGATACGCACACTCAGGCAACCAGAGTCCCTTCGGGGTGCGTCCGAACAAGCGCTCGTGTTCACGCCGGCCCAGCTGCAGCTGGAACCTGATGCTCTCATCACGACCGAGCAGCGGCAGGAATCCGTGCGTCGCGGCCGATCCGGTGATCTCGATGCGACCTTCGTCAGCGAACCGCTTGAATTCGCCGAGGATATCGCCGCCGATCGATCGATAGAGATCGCGGTACTTCGTCATTACTCCGGCGTGGAACAGGCACACTGATGCCAGACCGTCGTCGCCGCGCGCCGCGAACTCCTTCGATTGTGCTTCGTAGTTCAGCAGCTTGTTCGCGACCCACTTCTCGAAAATCGCCGGGAAGGTCGGGTGCGCGAGCTGGTTGGCGAGAATCGGCGTGATGCCGAGTGTGATGGGCGCCCAGACGTTGTCGGCCTGGAGCCATCGCATCTTCTCGATGAGAGGGAGATAGGTCTCGAGGGTGGCCTCGGACAGCCAGTCGCTGCCGTGCGGCCAGTCGCCGTGATTGAGCACCCATGGCAGGTGCGAGTGCAGCTGGAGGACGAAATCCATATCGAGTCAGCGAGCAGAGAGGACCGTACGATACAAATCGCGATAGCGCTCTTCCGAGCGTTCCCAACCAAAATCCCGTGCCATGCCGTCGCGCATCATCCGGAACCACTGATCGCGGTCCCGATACGCCACGATCGCCCGGGCAATTGCCTCGGCGAATGCCGATGCGGTGAACTCATTGAACACGAACCCCGTGACACCGTCATGCACCGTGTCAGCGAGACCGCCGACCCGCCGGACCAGCGGAACTGTACCGTAGCGCTGTGCGCGCATCTGCGTGAGGCCACACGGTTCATACCGACACGGCATGAGCAGGATGTCGCCACCCGCCATCATGCGGTGCTCCTTCTCATCCGTGAACGTGGTGTCGATGTGGACCCGGTCGGGATACTGGGCCGCGATGGCACGCAGTCCCTCCACATAGCGTCCATCCCCACCGCCAAGGAAGACCCACTGTGCGTCGGCGTTGAAAATCCATGGGTTCTCGAGAATCAGGTCGAGCCCCTTCTGCTGCACGAGTCGCGCGGTCATGACGAAGATCGGAACGTCGGCGCGCTCGGTGAGGCCCAGTTCGCGCTGGAGTGCCCGTCGGCAGGAGGCCTTGTTGCCGATGTCTTCGCGCGTAAATCGCTCAGCGATGTCGCCGTCGGTGGCGGGATCCCATCGCGACTGGTCGATGCCGTTCAGGATGCCGACGAAGCGATCGCCCTTGCCCTGGAAGTTCTCGTGCAATCCGAAGCCACCCTCCGGCGTACGCAGTTCGTCGGCGTGCGTCATGCTGACGGTCGTGACGGCGTCGGCGAACGCCATGCCGCCCTTGAGCAGATTCATCCGGCCGTACCACTCGAACTGCGCGAAGTTGTACAGCGACGGGTCGAGCCCGACATCACCCATGACATCCGGCGCGTAGTGCCCCTGATACCCGGCGTTGTGCACCGTCAGGATGGACGCCACATCAGCATGAAACGGGCTGCCAGCGTACCACGTGCGGAGATACGCAAGCGCGAGGCATGCGTGCCAGTCGTGCGCATGCAGAATGGTCGGTGCGGTGGCGATGCGAGGCAGCACCTGCATGGTCGCGGCGCACAGGAACGCGTAGCGTCGGGCACTATCGCCATACGTGCCACTGGCGTCACCATAAATGCCAGGGCGATCGAAGAAATCGCGATTGTCGATGAAATAGACCTTCGGTGGCGCCGCGTGTCCGCGCATACCGATGACCTCTGACGCCGCTGAGTCCGGCAACTTGTAGAGCTGCGCGCCGTGCGCTCGGAACGCGACATTGACGACGAATGGTCCGTCGACCGGCTCGAGATCAGGGAACTGCTCGCGTATCTGTCGATAGAGCGGCACAACGATCGAAACGTTGAGCCCGGCAGCCGCCTGATAGGCGGCGAGACTCGTGACGACTTCGCCAAGTCCGCCGGTTCGTGCGATCGGAGCGAGCTCGGCCGACAAATGAACGATCGAGACTAGACGCTGGTCCTTTGCCAACAGCGCGGGCGCGGGCTTCCGCTTAAGAAATCGGCCATCGGCACCGCGCACTGCTTTCTCGACTGGCGGTTTGGTGGCGGCTTTTGCCTTCACCGGTGCGGGCTTCGGTGCTGCCGGCGCCTTTGCCGCCTTCGTCATCGCTTTGGGTGCGGACTTCGGCGCGGGCTTGTCTGCGACTGTTTTCGGTTCAGGCTTCGGGGTGCGAGGTGGCATGCCGTCGTTCCGGTGCGGGGTCACGCGCCGACCTGCGGAGATCCGCGGGGCCCGTCGCTGAAAATTGCAGTGAGACCACAGCAGGTGACCGCAGCCGCCGACACTGTCAGCGAGCACTGCCGACCGGCACGCGCAAGGTGCGCAGCATCGGGTCGTAATTCCAGTAGGCAACAGCGCGGGATCAACGAAGACGGGACGGAATTGCTGCATGCGCGTCTATGCCCAGACTGCCCGACTCAACCAGTTCGCTCTAGTTTAGGTTACGTGACCAATCAAATCCCCAGCCGGATCGCCGGCCTGCAAGAGCTCGCGAGCAATCTCTCGTGGAGCTGGAACCGTGAAGCGCGTGCGCTGTTCGCGTCGATCGACGACCGATTGTGGCTCGCGACGCGCCACAACCCCGTCACTTTCCTGAAGCGCGTCTCGCCCGAGCGCCTTCAAGCGTGTGCCGACACCCCCGCGTTTCGCGCGCAGTACGACGAGGCGATGCACTGGGTGCGCACCGAATCGCAGAGCGCCGATACCTGGTTCGGGCGCACGTACCCGGAACTGACGCAGTCGAAGATTGCGTACTTCTGCGCGGAATTCGGCCTGCATTCGTCGGTGCCGATCTACTCGGGGGGCCTTGGTGTGCTCGCCGGTGATCACTGCAAGACGGCCTCGGATCTTGGTCTGCCGCTCGTTGGCATCGGCTTGCTGTACCGCAACGGCTACTTCGACCAGCGCATCAACGTCGATGGCTGGCAGGAGAACATGGATGACACGTTCGACCTCGCCAGCACACCGATCACACCGATCCTGAACGGCGACGGAACCGATCTCACGGTGTCGGTCACAGTTGCCGGGCACGAAGTGCTGGTCCGTGCGTGGCGCCTGATGGTCGGTAGCGTGCCGCTGATCCTGCTCGACACAGACCTACCCGCCAACCGCCCGGAGGATCGTGAGCTGCTGAGCCGCCTCTACGCCGGCGGCGTGGATCTGCGTCTCCGCCAGGAATGGCTGCTGGGCGTCGGCGGCGTGCGCATTCTGCGTGCGCTCAAGATGGAGCCGGATGTCTGGCATGCGAACGAAGGCCACGCGAGCTTCATGTTCATCGAGCGCCTGCGGGAACTGCGCGAAAAGGGTGTCGAGATGGCCGAAGCGATCACCAAGATCCGTCGCGCATCCGTGTTCACGACGCACACCCCTGTGCCGGCCGGACACGATGTATTCCAGCGCGCCGCCGTCGAAACGGTGCTGCCACCGGTCTGGAAGGAGCTCGGCATCGATTCTGATGCGTTCGCGAACTTCGGATACCATCCGCATTACGGGAAAGATCAGTTCCATATGACCGCATGCGCCGTGCGATTCGCGTCGAAAGTGACGGGCGTCGCCAAGCTGCACGGTGAAGTGTCGCGTGAGCTGCTGCACCCGATGTGGCCGAACCGCGCCGTCAATCAGGTGCCGGTGGGACACGTCACGAATGGCGTGCATCTGGCCACGTGGATGGCCAATCCGATCATGAGCACGCTCGACAACCACTTGGGCAAGGATTGGGGCTTCACGCTCGACAATCCGGACACGTGGAACCGCATCATGAAGGTGCCGGATGCGGATCTGTGGCACGCGCATCAGGCGCTCAAGGATGTGCTGGTCGATCGCATCATCGAGAAGGCACGTCGCAGCTTCGCCCGTGGACACAAGGAAGCGACGCAGACAGTCGGGGCCGGCGTTCTGCTCGATCGGAACAGCCTGATGATCGGGTTCGCGCGCCGTTTCGCGACCTACAAGCGTGCAGACCTCCTGTTCCACGATCCGGAGCGTCTGCGCAAGATCCTCACGAATCCGAATGCCCCGGTGCAGCTGGTGTTCGCCGGCAAGGCGCATCCGGCCGACGGACCGGGCAAGACCGTGCTGCAGCGTGTGTATCAGTTCACGCGCGATCCGCGTTTCGAAGGCCGCGTGGCGTTCATCGAAGACTACGACATGCACATCGCCCATCTGCTCGTGCAGGGCGTGGACATGTGGATGAACCTCCCGCGTCCGCCGCTCGAAGCGTCGGGCACCAGTGGCATGAAGGCCGCGCTGAATGGTGTGCCGCAGCTGAGCACCGTGGATGGCTGGTGGGCCGAGGGATATGACGGCACCAACGGCTGGTCCGTGACCGCGCCGAAGACGAACGACGAGGATGCGGCGGCGGCGAACAACGTGTACGAGTTGCTGGAGCGCGAAGTCGTCCCGCGCTTCTACGATCGCGAACTGCGTGATTCGGTGCCTGTGCGCTGGGTCGCCACCATGAAGCACAGCATCCGTCAGGCCGGACGCTACTTCACGGCCGCGCGCATGGTGCAGCAGTACACGAATGAGTATTACGCGCCGGCCATCATTGGCGGTGACTTCCCCGATGATCCACCGACGGCGTGACATCGGTCGTCATTCACGCGCACTGCTATCAACCGCCGCGCGAGGACCCGTTCACGGGCCTCGTGCCGGTGGAGCGGACAGCCGCACCGTTCCACAACTGGAATGCGCGCATCACGGATGAGAGTTATCTGCCGCTGGCGACTGCGCGCGATCTGAGCGCGCGGGCCCGCGTCAATCTGTTCGAGTGGATCAGCTTCAACGTCGGACCGACACTCGCGCTCTGGCTGGAGCGTGAAGCGCCGACCGTGCTCGAGGCGATGCGGGCCGGCGATGCGAAGTCCGTCGAGCGGCTCGGTGCAGGCAACGCGATTGCGAGTGCATTCAATCACGTCATTCTGCCGCTCGCCTCGCCACATGAACGTCAGCGCGAAATTTTCTGGGGCCTGCACGACTTCCGCGCGCGGTTCGGGCGTGAGTCGAAGGGATTCTGGTGCCCGGAAACCGCGCTCGATGACGACACCGCACAGGCGCTGGCCGAAGCGGGCGTTCAGTTCGCGATCGTGGCGCCGTATCAGATCCGCGATGGTGCGCACGACGGACAGCCGCGTCGCTGGAAAGGCGCCAAGGGTCATTCGTTGTGGCTCGCGCCCTATCACGGTGAACTGAGCGGCTCGATCGGCTTCGGCGATCTGGCGCAGCAGGGTGAGCGACTCGCACATGCGCTGGCCACGATCAGCGCCGAACGCGGCATTGCCAGCATCGCGACCGACGGTGAAACGTTCGGGCATCACAAGCGGCATGGCGAAATGGCGCTGGCCGCCGCGATTGGTATTCTGCGTCGCACGCAGCAGGCGACCGTCACGAACTTCGCGACGATCATCAACTCGCGCAGCGATTGGGCCGCCGGTCAGCTGGTCAGTCCGAGTTCCTGGAGCTGCGCACACGGCATCGAGCGCTGGCGGTCCAACTGCGGCTGCGGCGCGACGCACGAGACGGGTCGTGCGCAGGAGTGGCGCGGGCCGTTGCGTGATGCGCTGCGCTGGCTCGGCGATGCGCTCGACGCGGCCGACGGCGACGATCCGGAACTCACGCCGCAGCGGAAGGCGCGCTACGGCATGTTCACCAGCTGCGGCTGGTTCTTCGATCGCTTCGAAGGCCACGAGACGCGCCTGTTGCTGCGCATGGCGGCGTTTGCGTTGTCCGGCCGCACAGATGCGGACGAGCTCGAAGCGGGATTTGTGAAACGGCTCATACACGCGAACGCGAATGATCGCGCGCTGGGCAACGGTGCCGATCTCTGGTATCGCGATTTCCACGCGCTCATTCAGCCGCCGGCGTAGACTCAGCCCGGCGGCACCTGCTCGGCGTGCGCTGCTGTCTGCTAGCTGGCGACTGCTTCGGCGATGAGCGTGTCGGCGAGACTCACGATCGCCTGCACGGCCGGCGAGTCCGGTGCCACATCGATCGGCGCACCGCCGCTGCGCTCTGCCCTCGCCAGTTCGCTGTCGAACGGTACTTCACCGACGAGCATCATGTCGTGCGAGCGACAAAACTCGGCAATCGCCGCGCGGTCGCCGTCGTCCCGTACCTTGTTGGCGACGACGACGACATCCGTGATGCCAAGGTCGCGCGCGAGCGACGCAACGTTGCGCGCTGTCTCCATCGATCGGTAGTACGGCTCGAGCACGGCGACGATCCGCGACACGTGGCGACCCGTGCCTCGACTGAGGTGTTCGAGACCGGCCTCCATGTCGACGATGACGTGTCGATCATTCGTGCTGTTGGTGGCGATTTCACCGAGGAAACCGCGCACGGACGCATGCGCGCCGCACAGGCAGCCCGCGCCGGCGTGGCCGACCTTGCCCATCACCATCAGTTGCACGCCATCGGGGCCGACGACGCCGAATTCGCCGATGACCTGTTCTGCATCGGCCGTGAAGAACTGCTTCGTCGTGCCATCCTCCATCGTCCGACGCTCCATCAGGTTGCGCGGCAGCGTCACGATCTCCTCGGTGCGCTCGCGCGAAATCCCCAGCACACTCGCCAGATTCGGGTTCGTGTCGGCGTCGATCGCCAGCACGCTGCGTGATCCCGACCGCGCGAGCGCACGGGCAAGCGTGCCCGCCAGCGTCGTCTTACCCGTGCCGCCCTTCCCCGCAATTGCGATCCGCATGGCCTCTCCGGAAATGATCACTCAGTGAAACAGCGCGCCTCGACCGAACGGCGTTCAGCCAGCGGAGTTCGCACACCAACAGGTTCGATGCCGCAGCGGTGTCACTCGTGACGATGCGTACGCGCATGACACTCCGCCGCGCCGCCGTCGCTCGTGTGGCAATCACAATTCGGATCGCTGCACTCGCCATGGCCCTGGCTGAGCATCGGCGCGAATTCGGCTGCGAACCGTCGCGCCGCCTCGCGGCGTCCCGGTTCAGTGAGGCGATACTCGCAGCCGGCATCGCCGCCCAGCACGACGTCACCGCGTGTTGTGAGCCGTGCGAGCGTTGCGCGCACGACCGACTCGTCCAGCGACGTGAAGCGCGTGATGCCCGGCAGCGTGGCCACCCCGCCAAAGCCCTCGCCCTCGAACCAGTACAGCAATTCGAGCAGTTCGTCCTCACGCGCAATTCCCTCGCCGGCGCCCTCACTGTTCATAGCAGCCTCTCGACTTCGTGAATTGCCTGATCGACCGCTCCCGCCACAACCGCGCTGAGCACGAGCGTCCACTCGTCGACGACCTCCGGCTCGCACCCCACCAGAAATATTTCGCGCGGCAGCGGCCCCATGGCCTGGGCCACTTCCAGCGCGCGTGACGGCACGGCCGTGTGCATGTCTATCTCGCGCGTGGGACGTACCGAGTCAACGATCAGGGTGTACAGCGAACCGGGCGCACCACCTCGCGTGGCGGCATCGATGATAATCAGTCGATCGTACGGCGTCTGCAATTCCTGCGCGAGTCGAATACCACCGGTGCCCACGTCGAGCAATTCGACCGCGTCACTCGCGAGACCACGCGCGGCCAATCGGCGCAGCACCTCGACGCCGAAGCCGTCGTCGCCGCGCAGCACGTTCCCGAACCCGGCGATGAGCGTACGTGTCACGCCGCGCTCCCGGTGGCGGCGGCCCGTGTGGTGGTGAGCACGACCTGCAACACTCCATCCGAGACTCGGATCGGCAGCACACTGAGCTGCTCTTCGCGTGCGGCATCCGGCCGGTCGAGCCGATGACCCGTACGCACATCGTACCGGCATCCGTGCCAGCTGCATCGCAACTCGAATCCATCGAGTGTGCTGTAGTCGAGCGGTAACGGACTCTCGCCACACGCATTTCTGACCGCGAAGTATTCCGCATCCACACGAACGAGCAACACATTGACGCCGTCCAGCATCACACCACGCATCGTCCCGGGTAGCACCTCGTCTGCCCGGCACACGTCGCGGTACACCGGCCGGAACGCGCGCTGCAGCGACGCGATCGGCAGAAATGTCGAGTCGCCCGACGCGGGACGCGCTGCCTTGCCGTCGCGAACGTCCAGCTCCTGAAATCCAATCAGGCCAAGCCTGAGCGCCTCTGCGATGTCATTCACGACGCCAGGGTACGTGGCATCATCTGGCACGACGCCGTGTACTCGCACCGCAATCACGCCGCCCAGCACGTCCACCAGCTCCACGTCAACGCCGTGCGAATGCAGGTGCCCGCGCACCGCGTCGAGCGCCTCTTCAGCCAGCGTCCGTCGGTCCACGGCCAGCAAATCGTATGACATCAGCAACAAGCGGATCGCCGCATCGCCGGTAAGACGATTGATGAACGCGTCGCCCGCCATGGACTGGATCGCGCCCATCAGATGCGACAGCGCGGTGCGATGCACCGCATCGATGCGTTCGAGCAGCGCTGTCGTGGCCGCCCCGACCGCAGGATCCACGTGTGCGGTGAGGGTGGCGATCAGCTGCTCCGCCTCCGCCAGCAGATCGGACGCCGCCGCGCCGTCGTTGGTGGTGTGGACGTGATCGGTCACCGCGCCCATCCCGTCCCGTCTGCCGCAGCCAGTGACCACTCGCCACCAAACGGCCGTACCGGCAGTGCGAGTGCCGCGGCGTCATCCGTGGCAACCAGCAGCGCGAGACGCCGCACCTCAGCATACGCTGCAGCGACCGCCGGGCTCATCGCGTCGCCGAACGCATGCTCGAGCGGTTCCACTTCGATCACGATGACGTCACTCGGCAGCGCCTTCATCCATTCCACCACGATCAACGTATTGTCGAGCAGAATCACGCCCGTCACCGCATCCACCACGCAGCGTTGAATCTCGTTCGCATCGGGCAGCGCGTGATCCCAGCGATACGCGCTGATCATTCCCGAGGGACGCCCGTCCTCACGCGCGATCGCCGTGATGAACACGGCGCGCGTGATCGGCGCCTCGCGCGCCTCGTCCAGAAACCACTGTGCCACGGCCACGGGACCGTAGCAGAGGTCCTCCACCAGCAGCCAGGGTGGCGCTGCGATGGCCTCGAGTTCGTCGCTCATCACGATGCCGAGCGAGTGATCGCGCAGGTTGCGATACCCGACGCCGCCGATGACGGCGCGCGTGCGTGCTGCTGAGGTCATCGCCTGCTCCGCCTGCCGTCAGTCATCCAACCCGCATGCACAGGTGTTCACCTCTCGCGTGATCATGCCGGCTTCCGATTGGATATGCGTCGTGCACGGCATGCACGGATCGAAACTGCGGATGGCACGCAGGATGTCGATACCGCGGAATTTCTCCGGATCGGTGGACTCCTCCAGCAACGGTGTGTTCATCACCGCTTCCTCGTACGGCCCTGGTTGGCCCCACTTGTCGGTCGGCGAGGCATTCCACGTGGACGGCGTGACGATCTGATAGTTCGACACCGCGCCGCGATCGAGCACCAGATGATGTGTGAGATAGCCACGACCGGCGCCCCAGAAGCCGACGCCCAGCTGTTCGCCGCGTTGCGGCATGTCGAACTTCGTCGACGTCTTCGTATCGCCGTCCTTGAGCCGATCCATCGCCGCCATCCAGTTGTTCATCGCGATCATCGCCGTATACCCGACGCAGTAGGCACGCGAGCGATTGCGCTCGAAGGCGTTCCAGACGTCGGGGACATGCCACTCGATCTCGGTCTCGGGCAGCTTGCCGCGCGGCAGTCGGATTTTCAGCGAATGCCCGGTCGACTCGATGAACGGATTGTCGGGCAGCTTCTGCGCGACCGCGGTGTTCCACATGCGCGCGTAGCACCCCGCTTCCATGCCAAGTCGGTCCCAGCGCGGCGCGGTGTCCCAGGTGTACTTCTCCTTCCAGCTCTGCGCGCCCGGCTTCGGCTTGGTGATCTTGTTCCACGGATGGTACGGCGAAAGCGGATGTCCCGCCGGATCGGTGGGAAAGTGCGGCTGCTGCCCGCTGCCGGTCCACTCGTCATAGTACGAATGCTCGACGAATTCCTCGAGCCCCATGTTGATCGCGTGGAGATCGGTCGTCACCAGCTTGCCATCGACAATCGCGCCCGGCGTGGCCCAGCGCTTGTTGCCCCACTCATTGGCATTCTTGTACGTCGTGTCGTAGGCCTCCGGCAGATCGAAAATACCGGTGTCGACCATGTTCGCGCGGCGCGAGCCCACCAGCTTGTACTTTGGATCCGCTTCGTAGAAGAAATCGGTGATGTCGTCCCAGATCCCCGCCATTTTCTTGCCGTAATCGAAGAACTGGCTCATGCGCACGTACATCTCGTTCATCACCGTCAGGTTGATGGTCGAGCTCATGCCGCCCGGCACGATCGTCTGCGGATGCGGATACTTGCCGCAGATCAGCACATACGCTTCACGCGCCACCCGCGTCATCGCCAGCGCTTCGAGATACAGACTGCCGGTGAGCGGATTGAGGTCGGTCATCAGGTCGAACATCGTGCGATAGCCGTGCACGTCGGTGTGTTTCGCCGCTGTGGTGCGGGCCTTGTCGAGCAGGCCCGGATTCGTTCCTTCCACGATCACCGCGGAATAATCCGGACCCGCCAGCAGGTGCAGATGCAACGGATGGTCGTACAGGAACTCGAGGGCGAGTGCGAGGTTGCGGATCAGCACACCCAACGGCGGCGGCTGACAGCCGATCGCCATCTCGATCGCCAACGCTGAGCAGGTGGAATGCACGCCGCCGCACACACCGCAGGCGCGGCTCGTGATGTAGATCGCGTCACGCGGATCGCGGCCGATCATGATCACTTCATAGCCGCGGAACAGCGTCGCAACGGATCGCGCCTCGAGCACCTTTCGCTCACGCACATCGGTCACCGTGTGAAACGCCAGCGCACCAGCCACGCGCGTGACCGGATCGTAGTCGACGTCCTTGATGTGCCCATTGCGCTTCACGAGCTCGATCACCTTGTCGTGATCGAGCTGCTTCGGGACGCCCGGTGGCGCGGCGACGGCGGTCGAGTACGGATTCGCCGCGCCATCCTTGAGGAAGGCCTTGCCCTGCGCGTCAAACTCGATGGGCAAATTCTTGAAGCACATGGGTCAGCCGAGCTTGAAGACGATGGCGACACGCCCGAGGTGGCGGTCGGCGGCCTGAAGGCCAGACAAGAGTTGCACCAGCGCACCATTGATGGTGGTGAGCTTCTCCGGCAGCGGTGCGGTGTGACTGGCCACTGCTTCGAGACCGTCGGCGATCGCGGCGATGCTGCGCCTGGCGCGCGAGAGCTGCCACACGATGGCGATCAGATAGCCCGCCAACGCCACGACGACGAGCGCCACGGTGATCAACGTGAGTGTCAACAGCATGATGGCAACCTCATTCCACACGTTGCGCGAGGACGGTCGCGGCCGTATCCAGCTTGCGGGCGATCTGTCCCGCCACACCGATCATGGCCCCACCGACCGCGATGGTGCTGTCGAGCGCCGGGATGTACTTCGTGTTGCCGGCAATTCCCACTGCGGCAGTCAGTGCGTCATCCGCATAGCGCCGGATCGAAAGCGACGCCAGAAACGTCCGGTGCAGCAGGTACACCGACAGCGGCACGAACACGAGCAGTGTGACAAGCAGGCCAACCCACCAGATCGCATAGACCGCGTCGGGCATCAGCATCTGTCGGCTCATGGCATCACCTGCGCGGAGACGGCGGTGATCACACCCGCCAGGTTGCGATCCACCACGATCAATCCGTCACGCACCTGCGCGAGGGTGGCATTCAGTTGTGTGACCTGTGGCGCAATCATTCCGGTCTCGGACTCGATGGCGCGAACGCCCATGCGAATTTTCGACAGATAACTCGCCGGGGCACCGAATCCTTTCGATTCGCCACCGATCTTCTCGAGTTCCGCACTGATCGCGACCAGAAAGAGCGCCAGCGCGACGAACAGCGCAGACGCCGCCAGGACGGACAGCAGCATGAGCAGCGGGAATGGGCTCGCGGTGCTCATCGCTGCCACCTCGACCCGACAACGCACGACGGACAGCCGGGACACTCCGCGGCGTGCGACTGAATCGCCGCCGTGGCACCCACGACCCCGACCGCCGAGCGGAGTATCTGCGACGCCGCATCATTGGTCTTCGACAGCATCGCAAGCTGGATGGTGTTGTTCGCGATACGCTGACCGACGTTCCAGATGACGGTCACACCAGCGCGGATCTCGCGCGCCGTGCGCAGTATCAACGTGAGCAGCACCGCGACCACGAGCAGCACGACCACAAACACGGCCAGCGACACTATCCAGACTGTCTGGACGGTCGCAGCAGATGGTCCGATCGCTTCCGGTTGCATATTCCCTCGCAGTTATCGGGCGCCAGCGTGCGATTCCAGTGCCGCGGCCAGCGCGCCACCGTTCGCTTCGATGTGTTGCACGGTCTCGAGCATGCTCGCAGCCACGTCGTTGGTGGTCTCGAGCGCCCAGATCGGCGCGGTACTATCGCGAATGCGTGCCGCGGCCGCGATCGCGCGTACGGCTTCGGTGTGAATGCCTCGCGCCGTGCGCCAGATCAGGATCAGCAGCACCGCTGCGACGAGAATGATGACCGTCGCCAGCACCATCCACAGTTGCCACGCACGCCAGAGCTCTGCGTCGGTCATTTCCCCTCCGACACACTGTTGTCCTTGTAGTCGCTTGGCAGGCCCGGTCGCGTCCCGCCCCACAGCCAAGCCTCCTCGCCAGCGCGTCGGCCAGGCTTGCGTGCGCCCCAGTGCTGCCACTTCTGATAGAACAGTTCGACGAATTTGAGACCAAGTGTCGCGCCGGGGACATTCGCCCATCCGCTCGGCACCGCGTTGTCCACGTCCCATCGATGCTCACGGCTCGCGTGCCGATTGCTGAGGCGGCGAAGCCGTCGCATCACACCGCCCACGCTGCGTGCCGCTGTGGTGGAAATGATGCCGCCCGGCGGCGCCTTGTAGAACGGCGAGAACTTGTCGGGGAACCCCGGCATCGTGCACGCGATGCACACGCCGCCGGCTTCCATGCAACCGCCCATGTGATTGATCGCGCCGCGCTTCACGATGTTGCAATTCACCACCGGGCCCCAACAGCCGATCTCCACGAGGCATTCGGGATCGCCATACTCCTCCGCGAAAACGCCTTCCTCGTAGTAGCCAGCGCGCGTGCAGCCGCGATGCACGGTCTCGCCGTAGAGCCACGACGGTCGACCCAATTCGTCAAAGGCAGGCAATGGTCCGAGGCCCTGCAGAAACAGCAGGATCGCAAACACCGTTTCGGTGAAGTTGTCACCTTGCGGCGCGCACCCCGGGATGTTGATCACTGGCAAGCCAAAGGCGCTTCGAAAATCCTTGCCGAGAAAGTCCATCACGCTCATGGCGTTGGTCGGATTGCCTTCTGCGGACGGTACACCGCCCCACGTCGCGCAGGTGCCGATGGCGATGGTGGCGGCGGAGCCCGGAGCCAGTCGACTGAGCCACTCGGTCGTGGGCACCATGCGGTGCCTGCCGCCTTCGGCTTCGCCCGACATCAACTCGGAACCCATCGCGGACCAGTATCCGCCGGTTCGTGCGGCGATCCGTTCGTCCGGTACCGATCCCTCGAACACCACAACGTACGGATCACCGAGCGTACCATCGTGCGCTTTCTTGAACGACGCCATGAACTCGGCGCCGGCTTCCACCGAGAGCACCGGATGATGCAGCAGCACCTTGGGCATCGCGGGCACGGTGCCAAGCAGCAGGCCCTCGATGCCCGGATTAGTGGCACCCGCGACGGTGATCGTGCAGCCATCGCAACTCATGCCGGCCATCCAGAAGACGTGAATGGTCTTCAGCGGGCCGAGTGGCAGGCGTTGCGGTTTTTCCTCAGGCTCGGTGGCCGGGATGGACGGTTGTCCGCCGCGCATCTTCTCGCCGGATGCTTCGGCAGGTGTGTCGTAGGTGGCCGTCGTCATGCGATTCCGCTCCTCAGGTTGCGTTGAGCCTGCGTCCTCTGCTGCGCCCACGCCTGCCACTCCGTGCCATGGACTCTGAAACGTCTAGCAGATCCTTGGCAGTGGGTCTCCGACCAGCATGTCGAGCACACGCGATCCACCGATACCCGTGCGCAGCAGGACCATGCCGGCCGGTTCTGCGACCACGTGACCGATCACCGTCGCGTCCGACCCGTGTGCATGCACGCGCAGCGCGGCCAGCGCCGCGTCGGCCTGCGCTGCCGGGACGATCGCGACCAGCTTGCCTTCGTTGGCGATGTGCAACGGTTCGAGACCGAGCATCTCGCATGCGCCACGCACCGCGTGTCGAACCGGCACACGCGCTTCATCGACGACAATCGCGAGCCTGGTCCGCGCTGCAATTTCGTTGAGCGATCCGGCGACGCCGCCGCGTGTCGGGTCCTTGATCACGCGCGTGTCGGGCGCGGCGCGCAACAACGCACTCACCATGGTGTGCAGCGGCGCACTGTCACTCGCGATCGGTGCATCCAGCTCGAGTGCCTCACGCGCAAGCATCACCGCCATGCCATGGTCGCCGATACATCCGCTCAGCAGCACGACATCGCCCGGCTGCATCAGCGTGACGTCCAGACGCACGTCTGCGTGCACGATGCCGACGCCACTGGTATTGATGAATATCTGATCGGCCTTGCCGCGATGTACAACTTTCGTGTCGCCGGTCACGATCGGCACGCCCGCTGCCGCCGCCGCGGCGGCCATCGACTCCACGACTCGCCGGAGGACATCCATGTCGAGTCCTTCTTCGAGAATCAACCCCACCGAGAGTCCGATGGGCATGGCGCCTGAGACCGCGAGGTCGTTGATCGTGCCGTGCACGGCCAGCGAGCCGATGTCGCCGCCGGGATAGAAGAGTGGACTGACGACATAGCTGTCGGTCGTCATGGCGATGCGCTCGGTTCCAGCGACAAGACGCAGCGTCGCCGCGTCAGCGCTGCCATCCAGCAGCGGATTGCGAAACGCCGGCAGGATCACGGCCTCGAGGAGCGCATGACTCGATTTTCCGCCGCTGCCATGACTCAGCGTGACGTGCCGGTCGAGCAGGCGCGGCATGGTGTCGCGTACCGCCCGCGCCCGCTCCATGCGATCGAGCTGCGCGGTCAGGGACGATTCGATGCGGCTTGCCGTCATGCGCTGCCCACCGGTTGCGGCGCTTCGGCGCGTTGACGCATCAGGGAATATCGACCGTAGTTGTAGTACGCCGCGCAGGCACCTTCCGGCGATACCATGCACGAGCCGATCGGCGTCTCCGGCGTACACGCGGTGCCGAAGACTTTGCACTGCCACGGTTTGATGGCGCCTTTGAGTACCTCACCGCACTGACAGGCTTTCGGGTCGGTGACGCGTACGTTCGGCACGGTAAAACGGACCTCAGCATCGAAGTCGGCGAACTCGGGCCGTAACGCCAGCGCGCTCTGTGAAATGAAGCCCAGTCCGCGCCACTCGAAAAACGGCCGGAGGCGCATCGTCTCCGTGAGCATCTCCATCGCGCGACGATTGCCGCCGTCGCGGACGACGCGCGCATACTGGTTCTCGACACGCACCGCCCCGCTGTCGAGTTGCCGCAGAATCATCACCACCGACTGCAGAATATCCGCCGGCTCGAAACCGCTCACCACAATCGGCAGTCCGTACTCGCGTGGAATGAAGTCGAACGGACCGGTCCCGATGATCGTGCTCACGTGGCCTGGACCGATGAATCCCTGCAAAGACATCCCCGGTGAGTCCAGGATGGCTTTGATGGCCGGGATGATGGTGACGTGATTGCAGAAGACGGAGAAATTCGTCAGGCGCTCGTCACGTGCGCGCAGCAGCGTCGCGGCAGTCGAAGGCGCAGTCGTCTCGAAACCGACGGCGAAGAACACCACATGGCGATCGGGATTCTTGCGGGCCAGCGTGAGCGCGTCCAGCGGCGAGTAGATGAAGCGCACATCAGCGCCCTCGGCCTTCGCGTCAAGCAGACTGCCGGTACTGCTCGGCACACGCATCATGTCGCCGTAGGTTGCGAAGATCACGCCCGGCTGTCGTGCGATGGAGATCGCGTCGTCGATGCGTCCCATCGGGATCACGCACACCGGACAGCCAGGACCGTGCACGAGTTCGACGTTGGCCGGCAGCAGATCCTGCAATCCATGCTTGTAGATCGCATGCGTGTGCCCGCCACACACCTCCATCAGCTTCACCTGACGATTTGCCGACAGCCGCACAATCTCGGCGCTCAGGCGCGCAATGCCGCCAGCGTCTCGGTACTCGTCCACGAAGCGCATCGTCATGCGACACCCGCCGAGTGAGGTGCCAGCGAGGCGTGCACCAGGTGCAGCAGTGCATGCCAGAGTGTCGCGTGCCCTTCCTGAATGCGCGGCACGAATTCCCGTCGCGCCACAAAGCATTCGTCGACGGCGCCACTTCGCGCGATTGCCCCGCCATCGTACCCCACCAGCGCGACGGTCAGCATGCCGCGCCGCTTCGCTTCGATGAACGCGCCAAGCACGTTGGTCGAGTTGCCGCTCGTGGAAAATCCAAGCGCGATGTCGCCGCGCTCGCCCACCGCGCCGATCTGCCGTGCGAACACCGCGTCGAGCCCGACATCATTCGCGATCGCGGTGACGGTTGCACTGTCCGCCGGCAATGAGAGGGCAGGCAACGCGCACCAGTCGGCATGCGGCGGTGTCGTGCAGTCGATCGCCGCATCGTCGGCATCGGTCGCACTGCCGCCATTGCCGAATGCGAGCAGCTTGTGGCCCTTCGCGAAGCGCTCCGCCATCGCGACGGCCGTCCGTTCGAGTCGTGACGCATACTCGTCCAACATCGCAGTGCGAAGTGCGATGACTTCGTCGCACTTCGCAAGCGTCGAGTCGCGCACCGATGCGAGCAGTGCATCGATCGTCGCGCGTCGGTCTATCGACGGCGCGTAGAGGAAGGGATACAGCTCCCGGGTGAAGTCGCGGTCGGGGTTCACGAGTCGCTCACCTGCTCGATCGCGAATCCCAGGTGCACGAGCACGTCGTCCCCAATGCTCACCTCGACCAGATCCACCGCCACCGTGACCGGACCGTCCGGCAACACCACCGTTGCGGTGCGTGTGGCCGGATGGAGTTCCGTCACGCGACCGACGACCGCCGTGTCGCCGCACAGGTGGCAGTGGTTGTCCGGTGCGTCACACTGCGGCTCGCCGAGCGAATCGCTCATGTGACCTCCTCGCGATGGTCGAAGAACACATGCACCAGCTCCCACAGCACGTGGTACAGTATTTCATGCGTCTCCTGCACAATACACGCGTCGTGCGAGTCCACGGCGAACACGTGGTCCGCTGAGGCGACGTCTGACGCTCGGGCACCAATCAGTGCGATCGTCAACAGATTGCGCGTTCGCGCAGACCGCAACAGTGCCAGCGCGTCATCGGTCAGCGCCCTCGCGCTGAGAACCAGGAGCAGATCGCCGGCCCGTGTCATCGTCCGCAGCACGCGCGCTGCGTCGCCGGTCGCGATGTCGGGCAGTGACATCGCGGGGAGCGCGCGCTTCCCCACTACCACGGGGTGCAGAAACTCCACCACGACGTGTGCGGCGTCGGAACGCTGCGCGGCATCTCCAACCACGAATAGCCGGCCGCCGTCGTGGAAATGCACGGCCATGTCCCGACACGCGCAAGCAATGGCGTCGGCATGCGCGTGAAAGAAGCGATGGGCGACTATATTCGTCGCCGCGACGTATGTGCCCGCCAGACTTCCAGACGGCGCGTCGACCTGCTGGCCGGCAACGCTGGCCGTCATTCGATCCGACTCTCTTCGATGAGCAGCATCTCTTCCGAGAAGTCGGAGCCAAGCGTGGTCAGGAATTCGAGCGTCCGCCGCGCTTCCTCCTCGTCGATCTTCGCGAGGGCGAAACCGACATGAATGAGCACCCAGTCGCCGATTTCGAGTCCATCAGGCACGAGCATGCCGACATTGATGGCGCGGCGCACCCCGGAGATCTCGGCTTTGGCGAGATGGTGCGTCGGCTCGAGAAACTCGACGATCTGGCCCGGCACGCCCAAACACATGGTCGACCTCCATCCCGTGCCAGAGTGCGTGGCATCACCGGCGTCACGCTGCGACGCAACGCGACGTCGAACGCCCTGTCGACGTGCTGGCGCGTGGAGCGACTGGTATTCGAATCAGACTACCGCGCGGCGCAGGTAACGGCAAATTCACTTCGATTTATCGAAGTGTGTACCGCTCACACACCAACCTCAGGAGGCGTTCGGGCTGATTGCAGCCGAACGTCCGGTGCTCATTCGATCTCGTCGAGCAGCTGCCGCAGGCGGCTCAGGAGCTTCACGCCCGATGCGGTCAATTCGTAGAGCATGTACGTGCGATCGGCCGTCTCCTGTCGCCGATCGAGCAAGTGTGCGGCCTCCAGCGCGCGCAGCGTCTCGGAGAGCGTCGAGCTGCTGATCGAGGGCAAGGCCGCCGCGACATCATGATAGCGGACCCGACCTTGGGTATGAATTGCATTCATGACATGCAAAGAATACCGGCGGCGAATGATCCGCATCAGGTCTTCGACGCCACAATAGCAGGTGGACGCATTCGCCAGGCCAGGGTCGGTGCAACCACACGGCGGGATCTCACGATCGGTCAGGCTGTCCGGGGAACCCACCAGCGCACCACTCCGTGTTGACGTAGCCGTGAAGGTCGCGGCCGGTCGTGACGACCGCAATCCGAGGCCGGCTGCTTCCCGTGCCCGGGCGCGACAGGCAGTATTGCGTCATGCATCTGCTTCCGGTTACGCGGACGACCGATCGCGATCGGCATCACGCGCCGCGGATCGCGAGGGCGATGATGCCGCTGCGCCGAGCGACCCTGGTCGGCGCGTGTCTTGGCATCGCGCTAGCGACCGGCGCGTGCCGACGCGAGCGAACCGGACGGGACCCGGAGATTCTCGTGGCGGCGCTGGACGCGGATCCCGGGCAGCTGAATCCGGCCATCACCACCAACGGCGGCGTCCATACTGCTGCCGCCATGCTGTACGACGGGCTGGTGACTCTCGACAGCAATGATGCACCGCACCCCGCGCTGGCGGAACGCTGGGAGGTGCTCGAGGGCGGCTCGCGATATCGGTTTCACTTGCGGCAAGGCGTGCGCTGGCATGACGGCACCCGCTTCACGTCCGCAGACGTGAAGTTCACGTTCGACAGTCTCCTGCTTCGCTTTCATGCGCGCACACGCGCAGCCATGGCGCCCGCCATTCTGGCCGTCGACGCGCCCGACGACTCGACCGTCGAATTTCGCTTTCGGCGCCCGTACGCGCCGCTGATGCTGCAGCTCGATGCCGATGAATCACCGATTCTGCCCGCGCACATTTATTCCGGCAGCGACCCACTGCGCAATCCGGCCAACCTGGCACCTGTCGGCACTGGACCATATCGGTTCGTGTCGTACTCCGCGAACAGCGAATTCCGCTACACCGCCAACACCGCGTACTTCGCCGGCGCGCCGAAAATCCGGGACATCGTGCTGCGCGTGATTCCCGATGCAGGCACACGCCTGAGCGCCCTCGAGACCGGTGAAGTCGACTGGCTGTACAGTGTGCCGGGTCCCGACCGCGAGCGATTGCGTCGCGACCCGCGCATCCGATTCGCGCAGGCGGCCGTCACGCCGGGTGGCGGCAACTGTATCACCACGCTCGGCTTCAATCTCGATCGCGCCGCGTTCGGCGATCTCCGCGTCCGAAAGGCGATCGCGCATGCCATCAACCGCGGGCAGTATGTCGAACGCGTGCTCTTCGGCGAGGGCCGCGCCGCCGACGCGCCGATCTCGTCACGGATCAGGTTTGCGCATGCCGCCGGACTTCCTCTTCCAGTGTTCGACACTGCACGCGCAGCACGCCTCCTCAGCGACGCTGGCTGGACGCGAGTCGCCAGTGGAATCCGAACGGCGCATCACGTGTCGGGCATTGCCGACGGCACACCGTTCATGATCACCTTCACGTCGCTTCCCAGCCAGGCAGTGTATGGCGAGTTGTTGCGCGCACAGCTCCGTGCCGTCGGCATCGACCTTCGTGTCATCGCACTCGAATCCGGATTGTTCGCGAAGACGGTCTTCACCACCCGCGATTTCGACATTGGCATCGCCGCCTATTGCAACGGATCGGATCCCGAGATCGGTGTGCGTCGGCAGTACGTGTCATCGAGTATCGCGCCGATTCCCTTCTCCAACATGGCGGGCTATCGCAATCCGGTGATCGACAGACTGTTCGATCGCGCCGGCGGCTCACTCGTGATCGAGGAGCGGCAACGTCTCTATCGTGAGATCCAGGAAATTGCCGTGCGCGACCAACCATACGTCTGGCTGGTCGAGACGCTCGGCACCAGAGCATACGGGATTCGCTGCCAGGGATTCACCACGTCATCACGATTCGCCGTCGCTGCGTCGTGTTCGAACTGACCGTGGCGCGCCGGTTTTGGCACGAAGCGCGCAGCGCCCCGGCGCGATCGTCGCGCGCAGTCTTCGCGCGCGCAATTGCGCATTCCCGGTTCGCGCATCTTCCTTCCTCCGTCGTCTCCATACCCACACCGAGATTCATGACATGAACCGCCAGATCCTCGTGCGTACTGCCGCACTGTTCGCTATCTGCGCGACATGCAACACGCCACTGCACGCACAAGGACCGATGCGCGTCGGACCCAGCGGCCGAGCGACCACGGAAGTGACGCTGACGCTGGTCGACAGCGTCGCACGAGCCGCCGCCAAACCGGCGCTGATTCGCATCGACTACGGCCAGCCGCACCTCCGTGGCCGCACACTCGGCACGGACAGTCTGGTACCGTTCGACAAGCCGTGGCGGCTTGGTGCAAATGGCGCCACCGTGCTCACGAACGACGTCGATATCGTGCTCGGCGGCGCCACGATTCCGAAGGGCTCGTGGGTGCTGCAGGCGCTGCCCACGCGAGCCGGTTGGAAGCTCCTCGTCCAGAGGATGGACGCCGCTCCAACCGCGATGGCAGCGGCGATGACATACGATCCGACGAAGGACTTTGCCAGGATCGACATGCGTCTCACGACGATGTCCTCACCGATTGAAAGCCTCACGATGTGGCTCATCCCGTCGCGTGATGCCGGACCGGCACATGGTGAACTGCGTCTGGCGTGGGGCACTGTGGCCCTCGTGACGACGTGGTCGGTGAAGTGACGCGCACCTGAGTCCGGGCGCGACATGCGGTCAGGAGCACGCGTTGGAATGCAGCAACTCCTCCGCCAGTCAGCGGGGCAGCGGACGCGCAGCTGTGCACACATCCAGCAGCCTCCCGCGTGACCGGTCGGTATGTCATCCGCCGCCTGCTGCAGGTGGTACCGACGATTGTCGGCATCCTGCTCGTCGGCTTCATTCTGATTCACGTTGCGCCCGGCGATCCAGTGCAGGCTCTTGCCGGCGACAATGGCGACGCGGCGTACTACGCGTTCATGCGACACCGCTTCGGGCTCGACCTCCCGCTACCGCAGCAGTTCGCGACATATGCGCGGCGTGTGCTCTCAGGCGACCTCGGGACATCGTACGCGTCGGGACGCAGCGCATTCGACGTCATCGTCGAACGTATCCCGGCGACACTGTTGCTCACAACGACCGCGCTGGTGCTGGCGCTGGTGATCGCCATTCCGCTCGGCGTGCTGGCAGCACGGGATACCGACAGCATCGCCGATCTCGGCATCAACGGCATTGCGCTGGCAGTGTATTCGGCACCGATCTTCTGGCTCGGTCAGATCGCGATTCTCGTGTTCGCGGTGCGGCTCGGCATCGTCCCCGTGCAAGGCATGACGGACGCCGGCACCCTGTTCAGTGGCTTTGCATACGCGCGCGACATTGCGGCGCATCTGGCGCTGCCGGCCGCCGTCCTCGCCTCGCATGAAGCAGTGGTGCTGGCGCGTGTCACACGCGTCGCGATGGCACACGAACTTGCGCTCGACTACGTGCGCACAGCGCGAGCCAAAGGCGTCAGTGAGTCGCGCGTGCTCTGGCGGCACGCGCTCCCGCGCGCGTTGACACCAGCGATCACGATGATCGGCGCGAGGGTGGGACAACTGCTGGCCGGCGCGGTTGTCGTCGAAGTGGTGTTCGGCTGGCCTGGCCTGGGTCGGCTGTTGCTGGCGGGCCTGGAAGCGCGCGACATCCCCGTGCTGCTCGGCATGTTCACCTTGCTTTCATTTTCCGTAGCGCTGGTCAACCTCGCGACGGACTGTGTGTCCGCGGCCCGTGATCATCGAATCCGCTTTCGCTGACCGACTGGTTCCGGTACGCGGCCGGATTCTCGAGGGCCCGTCAACGGGCGCCAGCATGCTCAGGCGCCGTTCGGCCAGGATCGGCTTGGTCCTGCTGACCCTGATCGCGGGCGTCGCGCTGTTCGCACCGTGGTTGACACACCTCGATCCGTTTGCGCTGACCGGTGGTCCGCTCGCGCCTCCGTCGGCGCAGCATCTGATGGGAACAGACGCGCTGGGACGCGACGTGTTCAGCGGTCTGGCATGGGGCGCCCGCACGTCGTTGTTCGTCGCAATCTCTGTCTCGACCCTGACGATGTTGTGTGGCCTCGCTGTCGGCGTGATGAGCGGTTATGCCGGTGGCTGGGTTGACGATCTGCTCACGGGTGTGACCGCGCTGCTGCAGGTGATCCCGCGGTTCTTTCTCGTGATTGTCGCGGTGGCGCTGGCGGGCCCGGGTCTCGACCGACTCATCATCACGCTCGGCCTCACATCGTGGCCCGTGCTGGCGCGAGTCGTCCGCAACGACATCGTCGCGCTGCAGCAGATGGACTTCGTGATTGCCGCGCAGGCGTCCGGCGCCAGCCGAGCGCGGGTCATCTGGCGCAGCCTGCTGCCTCACGTCATGCCGAGCGCGACCGTCGTGATTGGCCTGCTGCTCGGTCAGATCCTCCTGCTCGAAGCGAGTCTCGGGTTTCTGGGGCTGGGCGATCCGGGTACGATGAGCTGGGGGCTGATTGCAGCGAGGGCGCACGAGTTCACGCGCGTTGCGTGGTGGCTGCCGTTGTTTCCTGGCCTCGCGATTTGTCTCACGGTAGTGGGCATCAATCTGCTGGTCGACGCATACGCCTCATCCCGTCGGCATTGCTGACGCACACTCGGTCGCCTGTACCGCTGAGCCTGTCGAGACTCGTAGGGTGATTCGTACGTTCTAGCTGTCGTGGGTGCTTGCTGTCTCTCTCGCACGGCTGTAGTCAATGGCGCGAGAGAAGTGAGTGTCCCGCGTCGCCACGCTGACGGAGCCAGCAATGATCATGATGTGTCCGGTGGTGCTCGACGCCGAGCAGCCGGCGTCTGATGTGCACACCATTCTGCAGGCTGACGTGGCGGAGTCACGACGGGATGTGGTCGTGGTGCGCCAGCGCGACGGGCTTGGTGTGTCGTGGTGGATCGCGAAGATCGACGTGCTCATCGAAGCGTGTGCCAGCGCGAAGCCCGACGACACGATCGGCATGGCGATGCTCGTCGCACCATCGCAACTTGGCCTGCGCGCGCAGTGGGATCGCGCAGAGGTGCGTGATGTGCGGGAGATCCCGCGCGTGGAGCAGGTAGGCCGCGGATGGCTGGTGCTGTTCACCGGGCAGCGGATGCTTGGCGTTTCGCCGCCGGTTCTGATGAGTGGACCGCCCGACGCGCCGCCGTCGCTGCCAGCGTTCAGTCCAGAACCGACGTCGGTACCGACAGCATCTGGCGGAACCACGCATGGCACGATCGCCAATCGCCTTCCGACGCGTGGACAACACGCCAAGCCGCCGCTGCCCGAGGCCGCCGGCGCCACACCGCCGGACGATGGTGCTTCACGCGGTCTAGACGAGCCGGCATCCGCCGCGAGCGAAGAAGTCGACACCCTGCTCGCGATGCCACACGTCGCGCTGCCGGATCTATGTCCGCCCGGCGCAACCAGCGGCGTCACACTGACCATCGGCCTGCAAGCGCCGGTCACTCCGACCGACGTCGGCATCATGACGTTCGCATCGGCCCGTACGCAGAAGACCATCGACATCGATGTGATGGTTGAAGCGCCCGACTTCACGTGTGCGGCCGGATTCAAGCACACGCTCACAGTCGACAAGAGTGATCCATTTTCGAAGTCGCTCGACCTCCAGCTCGTGCCAACGTCACCGGACGATGTCACCGTGCGCCAGTCGACCGTGCGCGTCCACTATTCGTATCACGGTCAGCCGGCGGGCACCGCGGTGCGACGGATTGCGCTGGGCAACGCGACCGCCGCCGACGCGCAGGCGATGCCGCAACCGGCCGCGACATCGCTTCACCTCGCACCGACCGCAACACCCGTCGATCTCACGATCCGCATCGCGCGTCGTGACGAAAGCGAGTCGGCGCGTGACCTGATCTGGACGCTGCTGGATTGTCCGCATCCGATCACGCTGCCCAACGCACCAATCGTGCAGAAGGTCGGCGATCGCGACACGGCGTCGTCATTCGCGAGCAAGGTCACCAGTCAGGTGAACGCCGCCGACGGCACCGTGACGATCGACAACATGCTCCGCGGCATCGGCACACTGGTGCGACGCGCAATGCCATCGGAGGTGCTGACCGCGCTCACGAGCGTTGCCGCTGCAGTCGGCAGCGAGCGACTCGCGCGCGTGCTGTTGCTCACCGACGAGTGTTTCATCCCGTGGGAGCTGGCGCTGCTCGATCCGCCGCCGAATGCCACGCGCGCGCCCTTTCTGGGCGCACAGTTCGCGGTGTCACGCTGGATTCACGGCGAGACCGACGTGCCTGTTCCGCCACCCGCGACCCTCACGGTCAGCAACCTCGCCGTGGTGCTTGGCAACTACGACGCGACCAGTCTCGCGGCGCTGCCGCACGCGAAGGAGGAATCCGACGCGCTGCTGTCCGCTGCCACCGGCGCCCCGACGCGATATCCGCACGTCACGAGCATCAACGCCAGTCCCGACGCGATGGTGGACCTGCTCAATGGCGCGTTGCCATCAACCGCTGGCCCGCTGGCGCCGGAGATGGTGCACTTCGCCTGTCACGGCGAAGTGCTCGGCACCGGCATCTCGAAGCGCTCCGTGTTGTACATGAGCGATGGGCAACCGCTCTCGGAGTTCCTCTTCGTGTCATCCTCGCTCGGCAAGACGAAGAAGTCCTTCCTTTTCATGAATGCCTGTCAGGTCGGCAATGGTGGCGCCGAGCTGAATCAGTACGCGGGATTCCCCGGCATGGCGATCGGCGCCGGATTCAGCGGGTTCGTCGGCCCGCTGTGGAGCGTGAATGACCAGATCGCGAAGAGCATCGCGGTCGACTTCTACTCGCGTGCATTCGGCGCCGATGGCAGCGCGCCACGCGCGGTCGCTGATGTACTGGCCGACATGCGGTCGCAATACGCCAGTGAGCCCGACCCGAAGAAGCGACAATCGACGTGGCTCGCGTACGTGCACTACGGACATCCGCACTTCTCATTCACGCACGCCTGATTCATTCCTGACTCACGCCTGACGCAACACGGAGACGGCAATGCCAGACTTCGTACTCGATGGAACCGGTGCCAAAGTGGATATCGGACAAGGGTTTTCACTGCGCGCGCCGGGCATGACGGCGACGGGGAAAACGAGTGACGGTCCGCGCACACTTGGCACACGCTCGCCGGCCGCACAGGAATTGCCGGCACTCGACGCGGCGCTCGCGGATGCCAACGTGACGGAGATCAAGCAGATCGAATTGAATGACGTGCGGACGACGCCGCAGAACGGCGCCGTGAACCGGTCACGCGCACCAAACGGGGACGACGCGCTCGAACTCGAAGTGCCAATGACGAACCCGGATCAGGGCTGCATCGTGCTGAGTGTCGTGGATGGCGCGCTCAGCTGGCATGTGCCGCTGAATACCGACAACACTGTGCAGCCGCCCGCCACACGTGGCGGCGGTGGTGCGAAGTTCGTCTTCCGCATTCCCAACACCGCCCCCGGCAAGGATACCGCCGGCGCGAAACGCGGGATCATCGGCGCCATCGGCAAGAAGCTGCTCAAGGTGATGGTCTACCCGATCACCGATCCGATCCTCGGCCCGATCGGTGAACACTTCGCCCGCAAGTGGGAAACCAAGAAGCGCCCGTACGGCGTGCGCACGTTCACACCCGACAACTATCAGACCGCTGACGCCGGGGCGTTCACCACTGCAGACTGGCAACGCATGGCCGAAGGCCCTGCCCTGCTCTTCGTGCACGGGACCTTCAGCACCGCGCACGGTGGCTTCATGCAGCTGCCAAAGAGTGTCATGACGGAGCTGCACGACACCTACAGCGGACGCGTATTTGCGTACAACCACTTCTCACTCAGCGATGACCCGCAGACGAACGCGAAGAAGTTCTTCGAGATGATGCGGGCGGCGGGCGTGAAGCTGAATGTGGACATCATCTGCCACAGCCGCGGCGGGCTGGTCTCGCGTGCGCTGTCCGAGCGCGCCGGCGGTGATGTCAGTGAAGACGAGTTCCACGTCGGCTCGATCGTGTTCGTCGGGACGCCGAATGCCGGGACGCTGCTGGCGCAGCCGGATCACATGATGAGCATGATCGATCGCTACACCACGGCGCTCAACATCCTGCCGACCGGGCCGGTCGAGGAGGTGCTCGAGGCGATCGTCACCACGGTGAAAGTCGTGGCCCACGCGACGATGAAGGCACTCGACGGCCTGATGTCGATGAACCCCGTCGGGGACTATCTCAAACTGGTCAACGTGGCCGGTGAGAACAAAACGAAGTATTACGCCATCTGCGCCAACTTCGAGCCGAACACACCCGAAACGGCGCCACTGAAGACGATCATCAAGACGAAAGTCGGCGACGCCATTGTCGATCGGATCTTCAAGGATGCGCCGAACGACCTGGTGGTGCCGACCAACGGTGTGTTCACCGCCAGCGGTCCACACTTTCCGCTCAACGAGAGTGATCGACTGGTGTTCCCGTCGGAGCGCGGCATCTGGCACTCGGCCTACTTCGAACAGCCGGAGACGGCCGACAGACTCAGGACGTGGCTGCCGACGGCGACGGTTGTGTGATGGCTATGCGCCGCTGATGGGTGATGGGGCACTCGCCTTCGTGAAGAGCAATGTCCGGCGTGTGCCCCGATCGTCCACCTGCACGATGTTCACCTGATCGGCATGAAATTCGGTGAGCATCTGGTTCCGTACGACGACGCCCGCGATGCCGGCCGGCAGTGCGGCGCGGAAACAGAGCCAGTACAGCTCCGATGCGCGCCGGATTCCACAGGACTCGAGCATCACCATATGCCCCTGTCCGTCGCGAATGGCGAAGTGTGAGCGCACGTAGCGCAACACATCCGGCTCGGGCGCCGATGAATCCGCCGGCGCCTTGCGACCGGCGAACGTGGCGACGGTGGCCGAGAAGTCATCGGCAAACGCGCGGATGTTGAGAGTCAAACCGGCAGGCGTCGCAGTCAGCACGGTCAGCGTGGTGTGAATCGCATGCGCCTCGACCACAGTCGGCAGTGCGAGCAGGAGCAACGCGACGAACGAGAGCTGCCGCGCGTGGCGGCGAAACGAGCGCATCATCGCGGGAATCGCTCCACCGCCCACCCGGTGGCGACGAGGGTGATCGCAGCCGATACCGTGATCAGCCGCAGCTGAAACGCATCAGGCCACCCGGCACGTCGCGGCAATCCACGGAGCGCAGCATCGGTACCGAGGAACACGACTGCCGCCACCAGCAGCACCACGATCTGCCCAAGCTCGATTCCTACGTTGAAGCCGAGCAACGGCAGCGCGATGTGATCCATGAAGAGGCTCTGCAGGTAGCCGGCGAACCCTGCGCCGTGCACCAGTCCAAAGATCGCCGCGAACACCGGTCGATGCCGAGAGCCAGTCCCGCGTGCTGCACGATCGCGCATCAGCAGATTCTCGATGCCGGTGGCCACGATCGTCACCGGAATCAGGAACTCGACCACGCGTGTCGGCAGCACGAGCACATTCGTCACCGCCAGGATCAGCGTGATGCTGTGGCCGACCGTGAACGCGCTGATCACCGCCAGCGCGGCGCGCCAGTCACGACCGCGATAGATCGCGGCCAGCGCGAGCAGGAACAGGATGTGATCGGCGGCATCCCACGCCACGATGTGGTGGAAACCGATCTGCAGGAAGGCGAGGAAGTCGGACATGGTCAGCTGCCTGCCATGCTCGAGCCGACTGCCACACCGATGACCTGCGCGTGATGCAGGAGCAGCGGATCCGGCGTCTGTAGACGGAGGGCCTGACGCATCGCCGTTTGCGCGTCGGCGTGACGCCCTGACTTCTCGAGCGCCCACGCGACGATGTCGTATCCGTACACATCCTTCCGATCGCGCAATTCATCCTGTGCCTTCTGCAACACGTCACTCACCTGCATGCCATGATCGAGCAGATACAGACTCCAGGCGCGATGATAGGCACCGGGTTGCATGCTGACGGCCACCTGGAGCGTCCGGAAGTACTCGTCCGCCTTGGCGCTCTGCCCGATCGCGGCATACGCATCGCCGACCAGCCCGAGCGTGGCGGGATCGAGCTGCAGGCCGATGGCGCGCTCGCCCCAGTCGATCACATCGCGATAGTCGTGGCGCGCGGCGGCGAGTCGCGCCATCGCGGCCAGCAGGCGCGGATCATCCGGTTCAATCGCGAGTCCATCGTGAAACGACGCTTCCGCCGCGCGCAGGTGTCCGGCGCGCAATTCCAGATCGCCAACGCGCAGCGCGAACCAGGCCTTCGTTTCGGACGCCACATCGCGGCGCGACAGGGCATCGTCACGCGAGGTGATCAGCAATCGACGCGCTTCGGTGACGTGATTGTTGATCTCGAGCCAACGCGCGAGTCGCGCGCCGATGGTGAGCGTCGATCGATTCGACCACACGGACCGGAACATCGTGTCCGCAGTGGCGTCGTCACCGAGTTCCATCGCGACCTCGCCGAGAGCGGCGCGATACTCCGGAATGTCCGGCTCGCGCTGCACGAGTTGCTCGGCAATCACCCGCGCCTCGGTGAATCGATGCTGGGCGAGCAGTACTGCGATCAGCGTGACTGATGTTCCGGCATTGCGATTCGTGCGCTTCGCGATGGAGCGGCGCGCGAAGTCTTCGGCCGTGATGTAGTCGTCCCACGTGCCGCCTTCCCGTGCGCGCTGCAGATGCAACGCGGCCAGCTGGCCCAGCACGAGCGCGCTGGTCGGGTCGGCATCGAGCGCCTGATGCCACACCTTGATTTGTATGTCGCGCGTGCCACGCTCCGAAAATCCCGGTTCGCGACGCGGTGCAGTGGCTCCCGCCGCGTGCAGCGGGAGCCAGCTGCCACGAGTGACCGCCAGCGCACCGATGGTCACGACCAGCGCGGCCACCCCGAGCTGACGGGTCACTCGTGTGCTGATCATCGTGCCGCTTCGAGATACGGGAACGTGGTCAGGTACGTGCGCGTGCTGGTGCTGATGTTGTCCGACGTCAGGCCGGTGACGACCGTCGCGTTCGGATCGAGCAGCTTGCCGAAGATCGCGGTCAGTCCGGCATCGACCACGTCATCCTTGAGCGTACGACCGCCGTACCCCGCTGCCAGCGCCCAGCTGAGCCAACCGGCGGTGTTGCCGGCACGGTTCGGATACACCATCAGCATGTCCGGCACGAGCACGGCCGCGAGTGTGTTGGCGATGGTCGGACCGCGGTTGAATGCGTTCGTGAACGCCTTGATCTTGCCGCCGAAATCGTTCGTGACGTCAGTGGCCGGCGCGGTGCTGTTGTGCAGGCCGTGGTCACGCTTCATGAAGAACACTTCACTCACGAGCGGATTGCCGAGGCGTTCGATCTGCGTGTACGTGCGCACCGTGTCGGGCGACGTGGTGCCGGAGGTTTTGTCGTTCGAGCAGGCGGCAAGGACGGGCAGGGCCAGCGCAACGCAGAGCGTGCGCGGTGAAAGCAGGAATCGCATCAGCGAGGCTCCGGTGGAATGTGTTGAGTGACGGCGCGTGATCATCGGCTGATCGTCGCCCAGACGCCGAATTTCGCGTCCGCAGCGGTGCTCGACTGGAGCGCAGACTTCGGCAGTTCGATGGCGATCGCGAGGGCGTTGAACGGCTTCAGGAAGTCGACGCCCGGTGTCCGGAACGACGTCGCAGCCGCACCATTCTGGACCGACAAGCTGCCCGTGGACGGACGACGGTCGGGAATGATGTTGAAGAACTGCTCGAGATCGATCACGAACGGATCCGCGCGCAGGCCGGCAAAGGCCAGCATGCCTGTGGCGCTGCCGGCGTTCGAGCCAACCGTGCCGGTCAGAAGCGTTCCGCTCGACTCGAACATCGTCTTCGTGCCCGTCATGCTCGGCTTGACCGGACCACGAATCTGGTACTTCTGCGCTGCACCAACGCCATTGTCAAACGAGATCTGAAAGACCAGGTCTTCCACGGCGTCGCCGGTGTTGTCAACCTTGATCTGGTAGAGGAGGTTCGGATCGAACGACGCGGACTGACCGGCGATCGGGCTCGAGGTGGTCACCACGAGCGCAATACGATCCTCGGACGAACCGGGGAAGGCATAGACGTCATTGATGTCCATGCGCGGGTTGAGTTCGGTCTCAGGCGTATCCTGATGGTCTGACGCGCGGGCACGCTGCGTGACCATCAGCGCGGACGCACCGGCCACGACAATGGCCATGGCGCCGACGGCACGACGTGAGAAGGACGGAAAGGGCATGCAAGAACTCCGGAAATGCGAGTGATCGGTGAGCTGAGCGTCGAAATGGCCGCAGTGTGCGTTGACGCGTCAGCAGCCGGACGGGGCTGACAGCTGGTCTACGGCAGCAGTCGCGAATCGGATCTGTGCGACAGACTGTCGATCTCGGGCCACACCGCCGACGGACGCTGTCACAAAACGGTGACGGATGCGCGCGCCGCGGGGGGAAGTGCCATAGTTCCGCGCACTTCGCGCGCGGCCCGGGTAATGCCGAATAAATAGTGCGCGCGACTGGATAGCGACTCAACCACGACCATCTTCTCTCACCAAGCGGCCTGATGCCTCACATGTTGCTGCTGCACCGCTCGACGCTGATCGGTGCCCTCGCGCTCGGCGTGTTGAGCGCGTGCGGACGCTCCGTCGAATCGCCGCTCTCGCCCAACGGTCAGACGCTCTCACCGCAGAGCACTGCTGCACCGACGAGCACGACGAAACTCGTGATTTCCGAAGTCATGGCCGACCCCGCCACCATCAGCGATGCGAATGGTGAGTGGTTCGAACTCCACAACCCGGGCGCGGCACCAGTCTCGCTGACCGGCTTCCAGATCGCATCAGCGAACGACGCAACCGTGACCATCAACACGGCCGTGACCATTCAGGCCGGTGGATACGCGGTCTTCGCGAAGAATGCCGACAATGCCGCGAATGGTGGGGTGAACGCCGTCTTCAGCTTCGGCGCGATGAACCTCGCCAACAACGCCACCGACTGGCTGCTGATTCGCGACAACGTCGGCGCACTTGTCGACAGCGTGAGTTGGGGTGCCACACCGCCGACGGGCGCATCGCGCGCCAAACGCGCGATGGTGATCGATTGCACGCCGTTCAACGATGCGCGTGCGTGGGGCACGTCGACCACGAACTACGTGTCGACGAATCGCGGCACACCCGGCCTCGCGAACGATGTGTCCGACTACTCGGCGCCCGACCTCTGCGGTGGCGGTGTCCCCGGTGGCCCGGTCGCCATCGTCACGGTGGTTCCGAACCCCGCATCGGTCGCCGTGGGTGCGACACGTGTTTTCACCGCCACGCCCCGCGATGCGGGCGGCACGACCGTCACGACGACCTTCACGTGGTCGAGCAGCGACCCCGCCGTCGCGACCATCGATCCGGCGACCGGCATCACAACCGGCGTCGCGCTGGGAACGTCGACGATCACTGCCACCGCTGCGAACGGCGTGAGTGGTTCGTCCCTGCTCACGGTCGCCGCCGCTGGTGATGTCGCAACGGTGACCGTCGGCGGTGCGTCGATCCCGATTGGTTTCCAGACCCAGATCTTCGGCACGGCGCGCGACGGCACCGGCGCCACCGTCACGACGACATTCACGTGGTCCGTCAATCCGGCCGATGTGTCGAAGCTTGCGATCGATGCGAACGGCGTCGTTTCCGGACTCGCGGCGGGAACGGCGCGCGTCACAGCCACCGCACCGAATGGCGTCAGCGGCAGCGCGACGATAACCGTGGAAACGCCGGTCGTCGCAAATCCGGCCGTGTACGCCAACAACGTGGAATTCGGGACGCCGAGCGATGCGAACCCCGCCGACGATTTCATCATTGCGCGACCGCAGGCCGTCGTCAGCTACAACCGCAACACCGGCGGGCCGAACTGGGTGTCGTACAATCTCGACGCTGGGCAGTTCGGCACGGAGGATCGCTGCAACTGTTTCACGAACGATCCGGCCGTCATCGCGCAGGGCTTCCCCGTCATCCGCACGTCCGACTACACCAATGGCGGCTACGATCGCGGACACATGATGCGCTCGGCCGACCGTACACTCAGCAACTACGAGAACGCGACGACGTTCTACCTGTCGAACGTGGTGCCGCAGACCGCTGACCTGAATCAGGGTGTCTGGGCGAGCCAGGAGATCTTCATCGCCGATCTCGCGCGCGTCAGCAACAAGGAACTCTTCATCATCACCGGCCCGGCTTTCACGGGTCCAGCGCGCTTCATCAAGGATGAGGGGAAAATTCGCATCCCCGACTTCACCTGGAAAATCGTTGTTGCGCTCGACCGTAACACGGATCTGTCGAGCATCACGAGCTGGGATGATCTTGCCACCACGCAGGTGATCGCCGTCAACATGCCGAACATCGCGGGCATACGGAACGCGAACTGGCGCGACTATCAGGTGACGGTGGACAGTCTCGAAGCGCTGACGGGATACAACTTCCTGTCGGCGCTCCCTGACAACTACGAGAACGCGATCGAGGCGGGCGACCGGCCACCGGTGGCGAACGTGAGCGGACCGACGATCGGTATCGAAGGCGAATCACTCACCTTCAGCGGTGCGAGTTCGACCGATCCGGACGCCGGCGATGTGCTCAGCTATCGCTGGACGTTCAGCGATGGCACGAGTGCGACCGGGGCGAACGTATCGAAAACATTCGCGGACAATGGTGCCTACACCGCGCGGCTGACCGTCGTCGATCGTCTCGGCTGGGAACGAAGCGCGACGCAGACGGTGACGGTCTCCAATGCCGCGCCGGTCGTAACGCTCGGCACACCATCCGGCACGACGGTCGCCGCCAACGTGGGCTGGCTCGCACAGCTGCGATTCACCGATGCCGGTATTCGCGACGGCACGTGGCGAGTGCAATTCGATTGGGGCGACGGTACCAGCTTCGCGACCTTGCTCACGGCACCACCCGCCACGACGCCGCTGCAGCGCGGCAAGATCTGGACGACGCCCGGCACGTACAACGTGATCGTCACGGTCACCGACAAGGACGGCGGTGTCGCTACCGATGTCCGCACTGTCACGGTGACACCATGAACACTCAATCGCTCACGAAAATGAAGAACAGCTTCCTCGTCGCAGCGATTGCGATGACGCTTGCAGTGCCCATGCAGGCGCAGGCGACCATTGCCGCTCCGCTCACCACCAGCATCGGGCCGCTGACGCGTGGCACGGCCGGCTTCCAGTCGTTCGGCCAGTCGTTCGTCGTGCCGACACTGGCGCCTCGGCTTTCGAGCTTCAGCCTGTCGTTTTCGAACTTCTTCAACGGCACTGCGCTGCGTTTCGACGCGTACCTGTATGCGTTCGACGCTGCCAACCGGCGTATCACGGGTAGCGCGCTGTGGAATTTCCTGAACAGCAGCGGCTCGTCGAACGACTTCGCGTTCGATACCAGGACGTTCGGCGTCGGCAACCTCACGTTGTCACCGGGTGCCACGTACCTCTTCCTCGTCACGACGTCGAATCAGGGCGCCATTCCGGCTGACGCGTCGAACCTCGTTGGCGCGAACGACACCAACGCCTATGGCGATGGAAGCTTCTGGATTGCGTCGAACGGTGCGAGCACGAGCGCGTTGTTCGAGACTGGCGCGTTCGGCGCGGCCGATGGCGTGACGGACGCAAACTTTTCCGCCGTCTTCCTTGCAAGTCAGCAAGTGGTGCCGGAGCCTGCGTCCGTGCTGCTCACATCGCTCGGACTCATCACGCTGTTCGACATCAGGCGATTCACGCGAGGGCCACGAGAGGCGCGCGTGCGTGCGAACTGAGTCGGAACTACCACAGCGAGATCAACAGCAACAGTGTTCGCGCGGGGAGGTCGGCTCGCGGATTCCTGCGTTCGGTCGTCGCCAAACCGCAACAGTGTTTGCGCGGCACAGACGACCCACGGCGCGGACCGACGTACCCGCGTCCCCGCGTCCCCGCGTCCCCGCGTCCCCGCGCGTAAACTTTCGTGTAGAACTCGGAGCCCGAGGTATCAGGCGGGCCGGAGCGTCTGTCGCTGCTCGCCGAGGTGCGCGATGCGCAGTGAGACGACATCGCCAGGCGCCAGAAACACAGGTGGTTTCATCGCCATGCCAACGCCTGGAGGAGTACCGGTCGCGATAAGGTCACCCGCCTCGAGCGTCATGAACTGCGACAGGTAGTGGACCAGGAAATACGGATTGAAGATCATCGATGCCGTGCTGCCTGTCTGCCGTCGGACGCCATTCACGTCGAGTTCCAGCGACAGCGTGTTGACGTCCGCGATTTCATCAGGGGTCGCGATCCACGGTCCCGTCGGTGCGAACGTGTCGCACGACTTGCCCTTGGTCCACTGCCCGCCGCGTTCGGTCTGGAACTCGCGTTCGCTCACATCGTGCACGATGCAGAATCCCGCGATGTGTCTGGCAGCATCGTCGATCGACTCGAGATACCGCGCGTCGCTGCCGATCACGATGCCGAGTTCCACTTCCCAATCGGTCTTGTTCGAATTGCGCGGAATGAGCACGTCATCGTAGGGACCAACGACGGTGTTCGTGCCTTTCAGGAACACGATCGGTTCCTTCGGAATATTCGCGCTCACTTCCGCCGCGTGATCGGAATAGTTGAGCCCAATGCAGACGACCTTGCCCGGCCGGGGAATGCAGGCAGCCCAGCGTGCATACGGTGGCACGTCAGGCAACGTGACTCCACTCGCGACCAGCGCGCGCAGTCGCGCCATGCCGTCGCCGCGGAAGAATGCCGGCGACCACTCGGAGAAATGCGCCGAACAGTCCTTGCGCACGCCGTCGATCACAACGCCGGTGTGTTCAGCGCCGGGTGCGCCCCATCGGATCAGCAACATGGTGCAGGCGGGAAGTCGTGAGATCGTCGCGACATGACGTTGCGAGAGTGTATCACCTGTGCACGCGTGCGGAAAGCACTCGGCGGAAAGCACATGGCGGAAAGCACACGGCGGAAAGCACACGGCGGAAGCACACGGCGGAAGCACATGCCCGCATGCATCCGCTTCACCGCAGCGGTCGTAGCAGTGTTGTTGGTCACCAACCCACTTCATTCACGGAGCAGATACACCATGCACGCTTACTCATCCCGCGCCCTCGTGCTTGCCACCGCGCTGCTTGCTGCAGCCCCGGTGATGCAGGCCCAGAATCAGATGCAGAACCCGATGGTCGGCGGTCAGGCCATGTTCCGCACGAAGGACATCGTCGACAACGCCGTCAACTCGGCCGATCACACGACGCTCGTCGCGGCCGTGAAGGCGGCAGGACTCGTCGAGACCCTCAAGGGCGCCGGTCCGTTCACGGTGTTCGCACCGACCAACGCCGCTTTCGGTCTGCTGCCGGCCGGCACGGTGGAGACACTCGTGAAGCCGGAGAACAAGGCCACGCTGACATCGATCCTGACCTATCACGTCGTTGCAGGCCGCTACGATTTCGCGTCGCTCAAGGCGTTGATCATGAAGGGCGGCGGCACCGGCATGCTGAAGACCGTCAATGGCGGATCGCTCACGCTGCACATGAACGGTGAGCGCAACATCACGGTCACCGACACGAAGGGGAACGTCGCGAACATCGCGGTCTACGACGTCTACCAGTCGAACGGTGTGATCCTCGTGGTCGACAAGGTCCTGATGCCGTAATCGCAGGTTCTGGCTGTGGTATCCGGCGCCCTCCGCCTGTTGCGGGGGGCGTCGTGCGTTTGGGCCCGGCCGGTCGGAAGGAGTCTTGGCGGCAGCTGGTTTCGGGTGCACACTCGTGACTCCGTGCCCGACCGCGATGCGGTCTCATCAGTCCCGCCGCCCGACACGTTCCATGCAGTTCGTCGATCCGAGCCTCCCGCGTCAACGATTCGGCTGGTTCTCGAAGCCCATCGGCCTCGACATGCCGATCGTCAGCTACGGTCACGCCGGGCCACCGGTGCTGGTCTATCCGACGGCCGCGGCGGACTTTCTCGAGAACGAGCGATTCTTTCTCGTGAAAGCGATCGAGCCGATGCTGTTGGCAGGTCGCCTGCGCCTCTTCTCGATCGACAGCATCAATCGCAACGCGTGGATGGATCGCGACCTGCCGGTGGATGTGCAGGCGCGGCGTCAGGCGGGCTATTCGCGCTACGTCGAGGACGAGGTCGTGCCGTACATCCGGCATGTCTGTGGCGACGACAGTGCGCGCATTCTGACGACCGGCGCGAGTTTCGGGGGCTTTCACGCCGCGAATCAGTTCTTCCGCCGCCCGGATCTGTTCCGCGGCGTGATCGGCATGTCGGCGTTCTACGATCTCACGCCGGGCTATCTGAAAGGCTACGCCGACGAGCACTGCTATCGGAACAATCCCGCCTCGTTCGTGCCTGACCTCGAAGGTCAGCATCTCGAGCAGCTGCGTCTGGAATCACGCATCGTGCTCGTGACGGGTCAGGGTGCGCACGAAGCACCCGACGCCACGCGTCGCATGGCGGGCATCCTCAGCGCAAAAGGTATTCCGCACTGGCTCGATGTGTGGGGCGCCGACGTGAATCACGACTGGCCGTGGTGGCGCCGGATGCTGCCGTACTTCCTCGAGAAACTCGGCTACTGATATCGAGTGTCGACGGTCGACCGTCGACGAGCAACGCGCGACGCACAGGAGCGCCGTGATGTGCTCGCGCTACTTCTTCTTGCGCGGTGCGGAGTTGTGGGCCGCGATCATGCGCTCCACCGACGTCGACGCCACGATGTCCCCGATCACATCGAGCGGCAGCTCCTCGAGCTGCCGGAACCTGATACAGCACTTGCCCATATCCGGCAATCGGCCCATCGCGGCGTAGGCCGCCAGCAAACGGTCGAGCAACTGCTTCTCGCCATGCACATTCATCATGTAGATGGCGTAGTTGTTCTTCTGCGCCGCCAGGGCGACGTACGACAGCGGTTGTTTTTTGTACGTGACGGGAAATCGGCTGAGCGGAATCTCGTACGACAGCATGCCCCAATTCATCGTTTCGACGTAGCCATCGGGCAGCCGCGCGTTGATCACGTCGCGGACTGCAGCGATAACCGCGCGTCGCTCGGCCGGCAGACTGGCGAGGTACGCCTGCGGTGTGGTTTCGTTGCTCGAGACCATGCGGCGTGGCTCCGCTGACTGGCGTGAGGTGCGTTCCGTGAAAGGCGCCCGCTACGTGCGTTTCCTGGCCGCTTTTTTCGTCGCAGATTTTCTTGTGACAGTCGTTTTTGTCGCAGCAGCTTTTTTCGCGCCACCCGTTTTTGCGACAGACTTCTTTACCGCGGCCTTCTTCGTGGTCACTGAACTACCCGCTTCGGCCGCCGCGATCCGCTGCTCCACCGACGTCGAGGCGACGATGTCACCGATCAGCGACAGCGGCAATTCCTCGAGCGATTTGAATCGCAGGCATCCGCCGCCCATGTCGAGCTTCCGGCCATCTGCCTTGTACGCGTCGATCAGACGATCCCGCGCATCCGGCATCCCCGCCACACTCTGCATGTAGAGCGCATAGTTGTTCTTCTGCGCCGCCAGCGCGAGGTACATCAGCGGCTGCTTGTTGTACGTGTCCGGATACCGGCTGAGCGGGATCTCGTAACAGAGCATGCCCCAGTTCATCGACTCGACGTAGCCGGCGGGTAGACGTTTCTTCACCACGGTGCGCACGGCTTCGATCACCGCGCGTCGCTCGGCGGGGAGGCTGGCGAGGTATGCGGCGGGCGACGTTTCCTTGCTCGAAACCATGGCGCTGCTCCGGCATCGTGTCTGTGTATCCGGCGGCGAACCACTATGATCAGCGTCGACATGGCATTGATCAAGTACCTCGCGAACCTCGGCTACGGCACGCGGCAGGAAGTGACCAGAATCGTGAGCGCGCGGCGGGTGACGCGCGCCGACGGCATGCGGCTGCGGGACGGTGACGCGTTCACGCACGGTGACGTACGCGTGGACGGCGAGCCACTCGATCCACCGGCGGGCAGCGTGATCCTGCTCAACAAGCCAGTGGGTTACGTCTGCTCCACGCAGGACGTGCCGCCGCGGGTATACGATCTGCTCCCCGCACGTTTCCTGCGACGCACACCGATCATGGCGCCGGTGGGGCGGCTCGATCGCGACACGAGTGGGCTATTGCTGCTGACGGATGATGGTGCGCTCAACCATCGGCTGACGTCACCGAAGCGGCATGTGCCGAAGACGTATCGGGCGCTGTTGGCCGAAAACGTGGATCCGAATGTTGTCGCAGTGTTCGCGAGCGGCACGGTGATGCTCAAGGGTGAGACAACGCCATTGCTGCCCGCAGCCGCAACGATTTTTGCGGCACGCGAGGTGGAGGTCACACTCGAGGAGGGGCGATACCATCAGGTGCGCCGGATGTTCGCGGCGGTGGGGAATCATGTCGAGACACTGCAGCGCATCGCGATGGGCTCACTGACACTCGGTGAACTGCCCGCTGGTGCGTGGCGCGTGGTGAGTGACGCAGAGCGCAGCGCCCTGCAGTAGTGACCATCACACTCGACCAGAACGTCTTTGTGCGTTCAGCTACCGCCGCGCCGCCAACACCTTGAACCGCGGCCCATCGTGCACTGTCGTCAGATTCCCGAACGTCGTCTGCATCAGCTTCTCGTACGGCAGCGTGCGATTGGCCACCAGCATCAAGCGGCCACCGGGCTTGAGCACCTGCCACGCATCGAGAATGAACTGCGTCGGCACATCGAGATCGGTCGCCTTCCCCACGTGGAACGGCGGATTGGTGACCACGACATCGAAGCGCTCGTCACGCACCGCATCCGCAACGTCACTGCACAACGCGGTGGCGTTCGGAATCTGCATCGTGAGGATCGCGCGCTGCACGCAGCGAATCGCTTCCGAATCGACATCGACCAGTCGCACGCGGCCCGCGCCACAACGCAGCGCCGCGAGCAGTCCCAACGCACCACTGCCGCAACCCAGATCGAGCACGTCGTCACCGGGATGCACATCCATCACGTCGGCGAGAATCGCAGTCGCCGCGTCGACATGTTCCCATGAGAACACGCCGGGTCGCGAAAACAGCTGCAGCGGCGTGCCGGCAATCGTCACTGCCATCGCGCAAAAAAAATCGTGACCGAGTGCCTCGTTGCCGAGCAGCGACGCGTCGCGCGCTACGGCAGAACGTTTGATCGCCATCACGGCACGATGACCCGAGTCCGTACCGAGCACGGTGGCATTGCCGAACAGTGATTCGAGCAGTCCGGCCGCTGATTTGATGCCCTCATTCGTCGCGCCTGCAATGCAGCAATGACCGCCCACGTTCAGCAGCGCGAATGCGTCGGCCAGCAGTTGGAGCACGGCCAGCTTTTCGGTGGGAATCCGAATCGCGACGACGTCGGCCCGAACGCTTGGGTCGAGCGGCGTCGACCCGTGACCAGCAAACACCGAGCTCTGCGTTATGTCATTCATGGACAGCGTGCGTCTGGCAGCCTCGACCGCCACGATGCTCCGATCTGTCAGAACCACCTGCGCGGCGCCGTGACCGGCGACTGCCACAGCTCCGAAGAGCCCGCTCCCGCAATTCAACTGAATCACGGTGGATCCAGGCTTGACCACCACCCGCTCCGCCAGCAGCCGCATCGCGGCATCGTCGCGCCCATGGTTCAGCAGGCCCGGCTTCGTCGCGACCTGGTGGTTCCTGCCGCCGACCGACACGGTGCGGGTCCGCCAGCGGTGATAGTCCGAGGGGCGATTCGGCGGGACGGACGCTGGGCGCATGAGTCAGGCTGACGTGGCAGGAGCGGCCGAGCCGCCGCGCCGGGAAGGTAGCCGAGCCATGCCACGTCGGCGCCGCGACGCGACGCGCGGAATGACTTCCCGTTGCCAGCCGTCATTCCGTCAGGCAGTTTCGAAGGGCTGACATCTCACACCCTGCCATGCTTCCACTCCCCTCAGGAAGCCACTCGCACGCACGTATTGCCGTAGCGGCCGGTCTCATTGGGCTGCTCGCTTCGACGGCGCTGCCCGCTCAGGAAATCCGCGGCCTCGCGAAGCTCGACACGCGCGGCGACGCAGTCTGGGGGGCCAGCATCTCCCTCTTCGATTCGCTCGGCCGCCAGACCGCGACGACCAAGTCGAACCGGCATGGCGAGTTCTCGGTACGCGCCCCGGCCCCCGGCACGTACTGGATGCAGCTCTCAGCGCGCACGGTCGGCCGCACCGGCTCGCCGATCTTCGTGCTCGACAGCGGCACGACCATGTTCTACGAGCACATCTTCCGGCAGAGTCTTGTCGCCCGTGTCAGTGGGCAGGATTACACCGCGCAATCGATCCTGCACGGCCCCTTCCGCGACAGCAGCGCCGGCAGCATCCAACGTGGAATCGGGGGAGCGAAAGGCGCCCAGGTTCGCGTCCGCGTGCTCGCCACGGCCTCCGAATCACCGATCGGTGATGCTGACGTCGTGCTGGTCGCGATCGATCCGCGATTCGAGCAGGTGGTCGGCAGCAAGACCGACAGCACGGGTTCCGCCGGCTGGCGCGACCTGCAGCAGAGCTGGTACCGCGTGATCGCGCGCCGCATCGGGTTCGAGCCTGGCGGCACGGAGTCGTTCCCGATCGTCGGCGATGCCGACAGCATCGATGTCGTCCTGCGACTCGGTTCCGTGCAGGTGCTCGACGAGGTGAAAGTGATGGAGCAGCGGATCAACTCCTTCGGCTTCAACCTGAAGCTGATGAGCCGATTCTACCTCGGCGGCGCCGAGTTGATGGAACGCAACCCGTCGGCCCGCAGCGTCGATGACCTGATCACATCGCTCAATATCCCCGGCCTCGGCATCAAGACCGGCGACATGATGTCGATCATGACGTATCGCGGCAAACGTGTGAAGGTGTTCATCCTTGATGGCAGCCGCACATCGGATGAGTTACCACTGGTCGAACCGCACTCTGTGGAATCTCTCATGTTCATTCCACCACACGAGGCAGGCGCGATTTTCGGTCCGGACTCCGACGGCGGCGTACTGATCATCAACACACGGAAACGCTAGCGCCTGCAGATCTGGCGCCGCCGCAGACACTCGGCGTGAAGTCTTCCGGCTGAGTTGTCGATACAGAGGAGTATCGACCCTCTCGCGACACACCGTCGCGGCGTGGTGTCGACGACACCCATCAACCCAGAGACCATCGTGGCGGCCACACAGGCAACGATGCTCCAGCGCGGTCGCGCCAACGTCGACCGTACGCTTGGCTTCCTTCTGCTCGCACACCTTCCTGTCGCGCTGATTCTGGCGACGTTGCACAACACCTGGGGGGTGGCGCTGGCGATCGCCGCGCCGGTGTCGCTCGGTGTTTTCTGGCTGACACGCATCGCGCCAGGTGCGCCGACGACGCGCTACACCGTCGCCGCGGCATTCATGACGTACTCCACGGTGTTCATCCATCAGACGAACGGGATGATCGAGCTGCACTTCCACATCTTCGTCTGCCTCGCCTTCCTGCTCACGTATCGCGACTGGCACGTGCCGATCATCGGTGCGGCGATGATCGCCGTGCATCACGTGGTGTTCATGTTCCTCCAGAATGGCGGCGCGCAGGCCTACGCCTTCCCGACAGGCCAGCACACCGGATTCGGTCTCGTGCTGCTGCACGCGGGGTTTGTCGTGCTGGAAACCGCCGTGCTGGTGTGGATGAGCATGACGCTGGCCGCAGAAGTAAGCGAAGCCGATGCGCTGCAGTCTGTCGCGCGCGAGCTGGCGCGCGGCAATCTGGAGGTGGAGTTGTCGGGTGGTGAGATGGCGCAGGCGTATCGGCAGGTGATTCTTTCTGTGCGTTCGCTGGTGTCCGAAGCCACCGATGTGTCCACCGCCACACAACACAATGACTTCACGCGTCGCGGCAATGCCGCACTGTTTCATGGATCATTCCGGCAGGTGATCGAGGGCTTGAATGCCTCGATGGATGCGGTGCAGAGCGCCCACCGCGCTGCCGAAACGCAGCGTGATGACGCGCTGGTGTTCCTCTCAGCGCTCAGTGCCGCCGTCAACAGGGTCGCTGACCGGGATATGACGGCACGCCTGATCGGCAACTTCCGCGGTGATCAGGCCGAGGCGCAGGTGGTGTTCAATCATGCCGTCTCGAAGCTCGAGGACACGCTGGCCGACGCCTCGGAACTCTCAGGCAAGTGCCGCGATGCGAGCAACGAGATTTCCGAAGGCAGCGTGAAACTCGCACGAGGTGCCGCGGATCAGGCGGCCGCGGTTCAGCAGTCGTCGTCATCGTTGCAGGAACTGAGTGCAATGACCAAGTCGACGTCAGAGCACGCCCGTGAAGCACGCGCGCTCGCCGACACGACGCGTAACGCCGCGTCCAACAGCGTGCAGGCGATGCAATCACTCAGCGAAGCGATGGATCGCATCAAGCAGAGCGCCGACGCCACCGCGAAGATCATTCGCACGATCGACGAAATTGCATTCCAGACGAATCTGCTCGCACTCAACGCCGCCGTCGAAGCGGCACGGGCCGGTGATGCGGGTCGTGGCTTCGCCGTCGTGGCGGATGAAGTCCGCAGCCTGGCCCTGCGCAGCGCCGAAGCGGCGCGCAATACGTCGGCACTGATTGCCGATTCCGTGACGCATGCCGCCACTGGCGCCAGACTGTCAGCCGATGTCTCGGCACGCCTCGCCGACATCGATTCCCACGTGCACAAGGTGCGCGACGTGATCACGGAAATCGCGACCGCGAACGAGCAGCAGGCCGATGGTGTGAATCAGATCACGAGTGCCATCGAGCAAGTCGGGCGCATCACGAGTGACACGTCCAGCAGTGCCGAACACTCGCAGCTGATCGCAGGAGAGTTGTCCGCCGAAGCAGAGCGCATGGCGCTGCTGCTTTCCGAGTTCACGGTGCGGACGCCGCTGCCGGAGGCGCGACACAAGGCCGCGCCCCGGCGGTCACGCAGCGGGGTACTGTCGCTGGCAGGCTGACATCACGTCCGTGGTCTTCGTCAGCGGTGTGTGCTCACACCACAGTGGTCGTCAGAAGGAACTGAGCACGTCGTCGCTGCTCGGTTCCTCATCGTCGAACGGGATCATTGCGCTGGCGGAAGTCGCGGGATGAGCGGCAGATGATTCCGTCGCACGCTTCGCGGCGGGCTTCGTGCGAGACGGCGCGGCCGGTTTACCAGCGGGCTTCGCTGCGGTGCGCGTCGGGCGACCGGCACCGACGGTAGCGCGCGACACCGGTTCGCGGCGCGTTGATTGTGCTGTTGATGCTGCCTGCTCGTCCCGCGTCATCCGCCGCTCGTCGTCGGCCACCTTGAACTGCACCGCCAGATCATGCATTTCGCTGGCCTGCGCCGACAACTCGGCGGCCGCACTCGCTGATTGCTGCGCGTTCGCGGCGGTGCGCTGTGTGAGCAGACCGATCTGCCCCATGGCGTCGGTCACCTCGGCCAGCTCCTTCTCCTGCGCCACGGCCCCCTGCGCGATCTCGTTCATGATCGCCGCCGCGCCCTGCACACCGGCGCGAATCTCCACCAGTCGACGCTTCACACTTTCGTTGAGACGTACGCCGGTTTCCGCCTTGGCCACGCTCTCCTCGATCAGGGCGGCCGTATTCCGCGACGCTTCCGACGCACGAATGGCGAGGCTGCGCACTTCATCCGCAACCACCGCGAAACCCTTGCCCGCGTCACCAGCACGCGCGGCTTCCACCGCAGCATTCAGCGCCAGCAGATTGGTCTGGAACGCGATCTCGTCGATCGTCTTCACGATCTTGGCCGTCTTGTCGGCGGACCGCTTGATCTCATCCACCGCTTCCGCCAACGCCACCATACGCTCCACGCCCTGCTCGGTGGAAGTGTTGGCGGACTCCATTGCCGTGCGCGCTTCACGCGCGTTGCTGGCATTCGCCTTCGTACGCTCGTCGACGATCCGGATGCGATTCGTGACCTGATCGATCGCCCCCGCCTGATCCGATGCGCCGCTCGCCAGTTCCTGACTGCCGTCGCCGATTTCGCCGGCGGCGGAGTTCACCTGATCGATCGCCATCGTCAGCGACGCGAAAACCTGCGCGATGTTTTCGAGCGCCGAGTTGAGTGATTCCTTGATTGCCGCATGTTCGCCGCGATAGTTGCCACGCACGCGCGCCGACAGGTCGCGGTCGGCGACGCGCCGGAGCACATCCTTCGCCTCGGTGATCGGCTCGACAACCGCGTCGAGCATCGCATTTGTCCCGCTGATCAGCTCGAAGAACGCGCCCTGGAACTGTGCGGCGTCGCCACGCTTGCGCAGATCACCATGTTTGGCGGCTTCGATCACGGTATTCGCTTCGCCGACGATGGCGCGCAACGTCTGGGTTGCGCGGTTGATGCTGCGCGACAGCACGTCGTGCTCCGAACGCGCTTCGACCGTGGCGGACAGATCGCCTGACGCGAGCCGGTCAGCGGCCTGCGCCACGCCCCCGATGTATTCCACCATCCCCTTGAACGCCATGCCAAGCGTGCCGATTTCGTCGGTGCTCGTGACCGAGATGTTCTGCTCGATGCGGCCGCGAGAAATCTCCGTCGCCGCCAGCGAGAGGGACTTGACCGCGCCGATCACGCTGCGCAGCGTCGCCATCGCGATCAGGGCTAGTGCCACCAGCGAGAGCAGGAGCACGACCCCGGTCACGGTCAGCATCGTGGTTTGCAAACTGTTCGCCTTGGCAAACGCCGCAGTGATCATGGCCTGATGCGACGTCGTCTGCGCCGAGAGCTTTCTCGCGAGGTCGGCGTGCTTCGTGCGCATAGCCTGCATGGTGCCCATCACTTCGTCAGCGGTCCCGGTAATCATCGTGAAGCTGCCGGCACGCGCTGACTTGACGTACCCGCTCCAATCACGGCGCACCGACTCGAGAAGCGCTGTGTCAGCGGAAGGATTCGTGGCAAGCGAATCGGCCAGCGCCGAGAAAGCAGTCGTGAGGGTGTCGGTCGCGAAAACCGAGAGTGTGTCGCTGGCAGCCACCGCGTCGCGCAATGCGCGCTGATAGGTGTCGAGGCGCAGCTCGAGGCGACGACTGGCTTCCAGCGCCGGCGACGATTCCCGCTCGATATGCACCAGCTCCGCCTTTGCACGCCGGCCCAGCACCGTGGTCGTCGCAAGGGTGGCGACAAAGCCGAGCGTGGCCACGACGGGCAGCGCGAGGATCTTGGATCGGAGTGTCAGAGACTCAAACATGTGGCGCTGCGAGGAATGGCGGGTGAACACGGCGGCGGTGGGCAACGGAGACTCCACAAGTGGTATCGACCATTTGTTGGCGCCTCTTTAGCTGGCGGAAATGCATATTTGCTGCACGCATGGTCGACACCACTCGTTATCCCGTTCCCGCTGGCCGATGCCGCGCCGAGGAGACGGTCGACCGCAGTCGTCTCATCTGCGACCTGGCGCGCGCCGCCACGCCGGCCGATGCGCAGGCCTTCGGGCGCGAGATTCAGGCGAAATCGTCGCCGTGCGTGGAATTTGCGACGCTCAGGGTGGTCCTGACCTGGACGTGTCTCTCGGCCGTACGCCATCTGCTCCCCAGCTTTGAAGCTGTCGCTGATTCCGAAGACTTCGGCGAGCAGGTCACGCTTGGCCTGCGTGTTCCACGTGAACACCTCGACCGCTTGCGTGCGGCGCTCGGCAACGCGACCAGTGGTCAAGCCATTTTTCCAGACGACGCTCGGCCGAGCGCATGACGGCGCTGCCGCGTCGCGCCATTACCAATCCCACACTGCCTTCCATGTCCCTACACTTTGCGTCACGACGACTGTGCGTCCTCAGCGCCATGGCATCGCTCGTCGTTGTCACGTCGGTCCGGGCGCAGGAAGGCTCGGGTGTACTGACGCTCGAGCGGTTGACCACTACACCGTCGCTCACCGGCACCACGCCTGCCTCGCCAAGCTGGTCGCCAACGTCAGCGACACTGGCGTTCCTCTGGAACGACAAGGGCGCACCGGCGCGATCGCTGTGGCTGGTGGATCGCGCCGGCACAGCGCCGCGTCGACTGCTGCCCAAGTCGAATGCCGAGTCGGTGTCCGACTTCGCGTGGACGGCGCGCGGTGACTCGATCGTCTTCGTGCAGCGCGGCGACCTGTGGACAATTGGTGCAGCCGGAGGCACGCCACGGCGGCTGACCACCGATGGCGGTGACAAATCCGACATTGCACTCGCGCCCGACGGTCGGCAGTTGGCATTTCTGCGTGACGGCGACCTGTGGCTGTTGGCCTCGGCAAGCACTTCGCCGGCGCGACTCACCACGGTCGGTGTCCCACCAATCGGGACGGTGCCACTCGGTACGTACTTCCGTGCCGATGTCGAAATCGGAAGCGCCACGTGGGGCGGCGACGCACCGTCGTTCACCTGGTCACCCGACTCGCGCACGATCGCGGTGCACTATGTCGATCGACGTGGCGTGCCGATCGTGCGCATTCCCTACTACCTCGGCGACACACCGACGCTCAACGCGGTACGTCGCAGCGCGCCTGGTCAGGCGAACGAAGTGCGACTGGTGGGCCTCGTCGATGTCAGCGCGAAGTCGCTGCGATTGATCGGGATGCCGGACTCCAGTGCGACGCGCATCGTGAACTACGCGTGGTCGCCACGCGGGGCCTTACTCATCGATCGGGAGTCGGACGACGCAATCGACCGCGGCGTATTCGTTGTCGATTCAGGGACTGCGACACCGCGTCGCATCTGGCACGACCATCGTGAAACGCGCATCTACAACGACATCGCGTCGGCGTGGAATGTGGACGGCCGCAGTGTGCTGCTGAGCGGCGACCTCGATGATCGTTACCGTATCTACCGACTCACGCCCGGCGACACTGTGCCGCGCGCGCTGACGTCGGCGGCGTTCGACGTGACGGGCGCCGGCATCGCGAATGTGGCCACGCGCAGCATCACATGGACCAGCAACGAACCGCTGCCATCCGAGAAACATGTCTGGCGCATGTCGGCCGATGGCAGCGGCGCGCGACGCCTCACCACGATTGCCGGAACACACACGCCGTTCGTCTCGCCGGATGGTCGCGCGATCGCCCTGTTGTCGTCGAACGACGTGACGCCGCTCGAGCTCTATCTGCTGGACGCGAAGATCGGCGCAACGGAACGTCGCATCACGCACTCGCAGTCCGCAGACTTTGCCGCCACGAAGTGGTTGCGACCACAGTACGTCACGCTGCGCAGCCGCACCGATACGCCGCCGCTGCACGCACGGATCTTCTATCCGCCGAGTCTCGATTCGACGAAGACGTATCCGGTGCTGTTCGGGCCCGTTTACTCCAACACGGTGCGCAATCGGTGGGAAGGACGCTACGCCGCGCTGCAGCAGTATCTCGCGATCACAAAGGGCTACATCGTCGTGCAGGTCGACGTGCGTGGCAGCACCGGCTACGGTCGCGACTTCCGCGAGAAGTTCCTGATGGACTGGGGCGGACAGGATCTCGAAGATCTGCAGAGCGCCGTGGACTACATGAAGTCTCTGCGATTCGTCGACCCGCAGCGCTTCGGCATCTGGGGCAGCAGCTATGGCGGCACGCTGACCGTGTACTCGTTGCTGAAGAAGCCGGGCCTGTTTCAGGCGGGCGTTGCCGGCGCGCCCGCCACCGATCCACACTTTTTCGGCAGTGACGATGTCGCAATCGCGCGCCGGCCGCAGACTCATCCGGAGACGTTCACGCGCGGCGCGCTGCAGTACGCTGGCAACCTGCGCGATCATCTGCTGATCATTCACGGCATGGAGGACGACGTGGTGCCGTTTGCGACGAGCGTCGCGCTGGCCGAGGAGTTCATGCGACTCGGCAAGGATTTCGACTTCGCTTTCGCTCCCGCCGCCACCCACGGCTGGACCCAGCGCCCCGCATACGCCGCCTACCTCCTCCGCCGCCTAGTCCAGCACTTCGACCGCTACATCGGTGCCGGTCCGCGCTGACAATCTTTTCGCGCCACTGAACTACTTCAACGCAACGGCGCAACGGCGCAACGAACGGCTAGCGGCGCGAAGGACTGAACAACTTTGACGCAAAGCCGCAAAGCCGCAAAGCGTTCCGTGAGCGTTGCAGATCTATCTCGAATTCCATCATCAATAAAAATGCTTTTGTAACTGCCCTCGCGAGCGCAGTTACAAAAGCAGTAAATCGTTCTGCGCCGTGCGAGACCATGAAAGTAGCGATCACGGAGCGCTTGGCGTCTTTGCGGCTTTGCGTCAAGGCAGTTCAGTCCTTGGCGTCTCTGCGTTGAAGCAGTGCAGTTCGTTGCGCCGTTGCGCCGTTGTGTTGAAGCAGTTTGTCAGTGCGATGATGCAGTGCGTGCGAAGAGGCGCTCGAGGACGGCGTCACCGAAGTCGGTCGTCGAACACGCCGACTGCCCGGCGGCGACGCAGTCGGCGGTGCGGATGCCGGCGGAGATGGTGTCGCTGACGGCCGATTCGATCATCGCAGCGTCCTCAGTGAGGCCGAGCGAGTGGCGCAGCAGCAAGGCGGCGCTCAGGATCGCGCCGGCGGGGTTGGCGATGCCCTTCCCGGCGATGTCCGGTGCGGAGCCGTGAATTGGTTCGTACAGCCCGCGGCGCAGGCCGTCGGTGCTGGCGTCGCCCAGTGATGCGGAGGGCAGCACGCCGATCGAACCGGCCAGCACCGCCGCCTCGTCGGTGAGGATGTCACCGAACAGATTTTCCGTCACTACCACATCAAAGCGCGACGGCGTTGTGATGAGATGCATGGCAAACGAATCGACGAGCGCATGTTCGAGCGTCACGTCCGGGAATTCATCGCGCATCACACGCGACGTGACTTCGCGCCAGAGCCGCGATGTGGCGAGCACATTCGCCTTGTCCACCGACAGCAGTTTGCGTTTGCGAGATCGAGCGATTCCAGCCGCCATGCGCACCACGCGCTCGACTTCGGCCGCGGTGTAGACGCACAGATCCGAGGCACGCGTGGATGCGCCGGATGCGTCGCGGTCGTGCGACTTCTCGCCGAAATACAGGCCACCCGTCAGTTCACGCACGAACACGATGTCCACGTTCGCGAGTAATTCCAGCTTGAGCGGCGCGGCGGCGGCCAGCGCGGGATGTACCGCAACGGGCCGCAGGTTCGCGTAGACGCCAAGCAGCGCGCGCAAACCAAGCAATCCCTGCTCGGGCCTGACGGTCGCCGACGGATCACTCCACTTCGGCCCACCGACCGCCCCCAGCAGCACCGCATCCGCGTGAGTCACGCTCTGTCGTGTCGCCACTGGCAGCGGCTCACCGGTTTCGTCGATTGCGATCCCGCCGATCAGCGCGTCACGAAACGTGAAGTCATGATCACCGCGTTCGGCCACGGCCTGCAGCACCCGCTGCGCCTGCGCCGTGACTTCCGGCCCCACGCCATCACCAGGCAGCATCGCAATCAGCGCCCGCATGCGACCTCCCACTGGTGAATGGCGGGAATCTCGGCCAGCAGTGCGCCGAGTTCATCGAGTCCGTCGATCAGGCACCGCTTGCTGAACCCATCGATCGCGAACGTTGCCTGTGTGCCATCGGGCAGCCACACGACCTGCCCCGGAAGATCGACGGTGATCGTCGCCGATGGATCGGCACGCAGCGCGGCCTGCGTCGCTTCGAGCACCGGGTCGTGGAGCGCGATGGTGAGCACGCCGTTCTTGTGTGCGTTCGACCGGAAGATGTCTGCGAACGACGACGCGATCACGGCGCGAAATCCCCAGTCATTCAGCGCCCACGGTGCATGTTCGCGACTCGACCCGCACCCGAAGTTGCGGCCCCCGACCAGAATCTGCGCACCGATGGACGACGCCCAGTTCAACTCGAATTCCGTGCGTGACGCACCGGCGCTGTCGTAGCGCCAGTCGGCGAACAGATGTGTTCCGAGACCGCTGCGCGTGGTCGTCGTCAGAAACCGTGCCGGGATGATCTGGTCGGTATCGATATCGTCACGTGCCACCAGGACCGCATGTGATGACAGTGGTGTCCATGGCTGACTCACAGCAGGCTCCGTGGATCGGCGACCATGCCGGCCACCGCCGACGCAGCGGCCGTCAGCGGTGATGCGAGCAGCGTGCGCGCACCTTTACCCTGACGACCCTCGAAGTTGCGATTGCTGGTGCTCACGGCGTACTGCCCGCTCGCCACCGTGTCACCGTTCATGGCAATACACATCGAGCAACCGCTCTCACGCCACTCGGCACCTGCGGCACGGAAAATATCGGCCAGCCCTTCACGCTCCGCATCACGTTTCACACGCTGCGAGCCGGGCACGACCAGCATGCGCGTGTTCGCCGCGACGTGTCGCCCCTTCATCACACCAGCCGCCGCCCGCAGATCATCGAGTCGACCGTTCGTGCAGCTGCCGACGAACACCACATCCACCGGCTGGCCGATCAGACGCTGCCCCGGCTTGAGTCCCATGTACGCGTACGCCCGTTCATTCGCCGCATCGGGAATGTCGCTCGACGCCGGAATGTGGCCATCCACTGGAATCGCCATGCCCGGATTGGTGCCCCACGTGATCATCGGTGACATCTCCGACGCGTCGAGCACGACGCTCCGATCGAACGTCGCGCCGTCATCCGTCGCCAGCTCGTACCACCGACCCATCGCATCGCGCCACGCATCACCGCTTGGCGCCTGATCGCGACCCGCCAGCCACGCAAACGTAGTCATGTCCGGCGCGATCATGCCGGCGCGTGCACCAGCCTCGATGCTCATGTTGCAGACGGTCATGCGCCCCTCCATGTCGAGCGCACGAATCGCCTCACCACGATACTCGATCACATGGCCGGTGCCGCCGCCAACACCGATCCGTGCAATGATGGCGAGGATCAGGTCTTTCGCCGACACACCCGGACGCAGCGTGCCGTCGACGCGCACTTCCATCGTCTTCGGACGCGATTGCAGCAGGCACTGCGTCGCCAGCACGTGACCCACTTCACTGGTGCCGATGCCGAAAGCCAGCGCGCCGAACGCGCCGTGCGTGCTGGTATGGCTGTCGCCACAGACGATTGTCATGCCCGGCTGCGTGCGACCGAGCTCGGGTCCGATCACGTGCACGATGCCCCGGCGATCATCACCCAGTCCGTACAGTGGAATGTCGTGCTCGGCGCAATTGGCGGACAACGCATCCAGCTGCTTGCTTGCGGCCGGATCAAGCACCGTCAGTCGTCCACCCGTTGCAATCGTCGGAGTCGAGTGATCCATCGTCGCAATCGTCCGATCAGGACGGCGCACCGTGAGACCGCGCTCGCGCAGCACCGTGAATGCCTGCGGCGATGTCACCTCGTGCACGAGGTGAAGGTCCACGTACAGCACCGACGGTTCATCACCGACGCCTTCACGCACAACGTGGGCATCCCACACCTTCTCGAAGAGCGTACGCTGCGTGCTCACGCCGCCACCTCGGCCATCTGCCGCGCGCGCGTTCGAATCAATCCGTTCACCGCCGCGACGTACGCTTCCGCCGTCGCCACGATGATGTCCGTGTGCACGCCGAAGCCACTGGCCGTGAATTTCGGCGTATCATCGTGCGCCGGTGCTTCGCCATCCTCACCACGCGCCGCGCGCTCCCGCAGCCGGATCGAGACGCCGCCGACCGCGTTGATGCCTTCAGCTGCTGCATCGACAGCAAACTCGATCAGCTCACCCACATCGCCGACACATTCGTTGATCGCGCGACAGACGGCATCCACCGGCCCGTCACCCTGCGCGGCCGCCACCAGCTCCTGATCATCCGGGCCACGCAGCTTCACCGTCGCTGTCGGAATGGCGTGTGTCCCGCATGACACCTGCACCAGTTCCAGTCGGTAGGTGGACATACCGCGATGTGTTTCGCCGGCCACGATCGCTTCCAACTCACGGTCATCCACGACCTTCTTGCGATCGGCCACTTCCTTGAAGCGTGCGAACACCGCATCGCACTCCGCATCCTCGAGCGCGTGACCGAGTGTGGCCAGATGAGCACGCAGTGCGGCGCGACCGGAATGTTTGCCGAGCACCAGTCGTCCACCTTCGAGACCCACGTGTTCGGCGTGCATGATCTCGTACGTGTCGCGATTCTTGAGCATGCCGTCCTGATGGATGCCCGCTTCATGCGCGAACGCGTTGGCGCCCACGATCGCCTTGTTCGGCGGCACGCGCACACCCGTGCAGCGTGAGACGAGGCGCGAGGCACGGCCGATTTCCTCGGTGCGCAGCCTCGTGTCGGCACCGTAGCGTGCGCGTCGTGTGCGCAGCGCCATCACCACTTCCTCGAGCGCGGCATTGCCGGCGCGTTCACCGAGGCCGTTGATGGTGCACTCGATCTGTCTTGCACCCGCCTGCACTCCCGCCAGCGAGTTGGCCACGGCCAGGCCGAGGTCATCGTGACAGTGTGTCGAGATCGTGATGTGCCGGCCCGCGACCACCTCGGTGCGGATGCCGCTGATGAGGGCGAAATACTCGTCGGGCGTGGTGTAGCCGACGGTATCCGGGATGTTGAGCGTGGTGGCACCTGCGTCGATCGCTGCGTGCAGCACCTCATGCAGAAAGCTTACGTCACTGCGCGATGCATCTTCGGGCGAGAACTCCACGTCGGCCACGAAACTGCGCGCGTACGACACCATCTCACTGACCCGATCGATCACCTGCTGCCGATTCATTTGCAGCTTGTATTTCAGGTGTACATCCGACGTCGCCAGAAAGGTATGAATGCGTCGTCGGTCAGCGGTCGCGAGTGCCGTTGCGGCAGCTTCGATGTCCTTGCGTGTCGCGCGGGCCAGGCCGCAGATGATTGGCGACACCGGCCAGTCCTTCGCATCTTCGGCAATCGCGCGCACCGCATCCCAGTCGCCTGGCGAGGCGGCGGGAAAGCCCGCCTCGATCACATCCACTCCCAGACGCGCCAGCTGACGCGCGACCTGTCGTTTTTCCTCCACCGTCATCGAGCAGCCGGGTGCCTGCTCGCCGTCGCGCAGTGTGGTATCGAAAATTCGTACAATGTCGTCGTTCATACCGATCCCGTTGCGTCGGCCGTGAGATCGGCGGCGGAGTCTGCCGCAACAGCAGCAGGGGTGCGATCCACGGTACCGACATCGGGCCGTACGACCTTGGGCTTCAGGAACGGCATCAGTTCGCGCAGGCGCACTCCGACCTGCTCGATCGGATGCTCTGTGTCGGCGCGACGTGCAGCCGTGAAGTTGGGACGACCCGCTTCATTCTCGGTCACCCAATTGCGCGCGAACGTACCATCGCGGATCTCATCGAGGATCTTCCGCATCTCGGCTTTTGTCTGCGCCGTCACGATGCGCGGACCGGCGGTGTAGTCGCCGTATTCGGCCGTGTCGGACACTGAATAGCGCATGTAGTTCAGGCCACCCTGATACATGAGATCGACGATCAGCTTCAGTTCGTGCAGACATTCGAAATACGCCATCTCCGGCTGGTAGCCGGCTTCCGTGAGCGTCTCGAAACCCGCCTTCACCAGCGCCGACACACCGCCGCACAACACCGCCTGTTCGCCGAACAGATCGGTCTCCGTCTCCTCGGCGAACGAGGTCTCGATCACGCCGGCACGTGTGCAGCCGATCGCGCGGGCATACGCCAGCGCGTCGGCGCGTGCATGTCCCGACGCATCGACATGCACCGCGATCAGCCCCGGCACGCCGCCGCCTTCCTGATAGAGCTCGCGCACGCGATGCCCCGGTGACTTCGGCGCAATCAACGCGACGTCTGCACCGACCGGTGGATCGATCAGCTTGAAGTGGATGTTGAAGCCGTGCGCGAACAGCAGCGTCTTGCCCGGCGTCATCGTCGGTGCGATGTCGCGTTCGTAGATCGACTTCTGTTCGGTGTCCGGCGCGAGGATCATGATCAGCTGCGCTTCCGCGGCCGCATCGGCCACCGTCCGCACACGGAGCCCGGCCGCTTCAGCGGCAGCCCAGCTCTTCGAGCCTTTGCGCAATCCCACGCGCACATCACACCCGCTCTCCTGCAGATTCAGCGCGTGTGCGTGACCCTGACTGCCGTAGCCGATGATCGCGATGGCACGGCCGTTCAGGCGCGTGGCATCAGCATCCTGGTCATAGAAAACGCGGGTCACGCTGCCGCCTCCTCATCATGCGGTGCGCCGTCGGCCTGTGCGCGGTAATGCGCCGGGGCCTCGAGCTTCCTGGGGGTCCGGCCGCGCATCATCGCGAGGCGACCGGTACGCATCAATTCCGCCAAGCCTTCCGGGCGGATCATCGCGATGAATTCCTCGACACGTTCCGGTGTATCGGTGATCTGCACGATCAGCTCTTCCTCACTCAGGTCGAGCACGCGGGCACCGTATTCGGTCACGATGTCCACCAGCTCGGCGAGGCGCGTGGGCGACGAGACGATCTTGGCCAGCGCCGTTTCACGCTGGACCGCCTTCTCGTTCGTGACATCCGTCACACCGATCACTTCGACCAGTCGATCGAGCTGCGTCACGACCTGACTCGCGTCGGTGGCGTCGACCACCAGTGTCATGCGGCTGATGCCTGGCACTTCGCTCCGCCCGACGGCCAGCGAGGCAATGTTGAAGCCGCGGCGCCGCAGCAGGGTCACGGTGCGATGCAGAACGCCGGCGCGGTCCTGCAACAGAGCGATCAGGGTGTGCTGTGCCATCGGGATCAGACCTTGGGTGTGTGAGAAAATGAAGAAGTGGCTGATACGGGTCGTGCAGGTGCCGCAGGCGCGGCGGTCATCATGTCGCCGATCGCACGACCGGCGGGAACAATCGGAAACACATTCGCTTCGCGTTCGACGCGGAAGTCGATCACCACACAGCCGTTGTGCTGCCACGCGGCAGTCACCGCCGACTCCGCATCTGCCGCGTCGTCCACGCGAATGCCACGCAAGCCGTGCGCTTCAGCGAGCTTCGCGAAGTCGGGACCTGTCAGTGGTGTGCCGCTGTAGCGCTTGCCTTCGAACAGCTGCTGCCACTGCCGCACCATGCCGAGGTAGCCGTTGTTGATCACGGCGACCTTCACGTTCGTGAGGCCTTCCTGAGCGATGGTCGCCAGCTCGCAATTCGTCATCTGGAAGCCGCCATCACCAACCACGACCCACACTGTCTTTTCCGGGTCGGCGATCGCAGCACCCATCGCAGCCGGCAGCGAGAAGCCCATCGTACCGGCGCCACCGCTGGTGATGTGTGTGCGCGGGCGGCTCCAATCGATCAACTGCGCGGCCCACATCTGGTGCTGGCCCACATCCGTCACCACGCGCCAATCGCTACGATCGCGGAACGCGGAGTTGAGCGCATCGAACACATCATGCGGCATCAGCGGCGCCGTGCGTTCGCGACGCGTGTACCCCTGGCGCGGCAGATGCTCATCACGCATCGCGATGATCTCGTGCATCCACTTCTGTCGCTGCGGATTGCGTCCGCCCGACATGGCCACGGTGATCGAACGCAGCGCCGGCTTGCAGTCGGCCACGATCGCGACGTCGGTGCGCACCAGTTTGCCGATTTCCGCCGCATCGATGTCGATATGGATGATCTTCGCGTGCGGCGCGAACGTGCTCGCCTTGCCGGTCACGCGATCATCGAACCGACTGCCGACGTTGAGCAGCACATCACACGCCTGGATCGCGCGATTGACATGCACCCATCCATGCATTCCGGGCATGCCGAGTGCGAGCGGGTGATCGTGTGGCATCGCGCCAAGGCCGTGCAGCGTGGTGATCACCGGAATGCCCGTCTGTTCGGCAAGCGCACGCAGCTCACGTGTTGCGCCGGACTGAATGACACCGTTGCCGGCGAGAATCACCGGGCGTTCAGCGGACGACAGCAGTTGCGCCGCAGCGCGGACCGCACGCTGATCGACATCATCGCGCTGCGACGTCGGACGGTAGCCTGGCAGATCCATCGGCTCGTCCCAGTTCGGGACGACGCGAGCCAGCTGCGCATCCTTCGTGATGTCGATCAGCACCGGGCCCGGACGGCCGGTGCGCGCGATGTGAAACGCTTCGCGAAACACGCGCGGCAGTTCGTTCGCGTCGGTGACGAGGAAGTTGTGTTTCGTGATCGGCACCGTGATGCCGGTGATGTCCGTTTCCTGGAACGCATCTGTTCCCAGCAGCGCGCTCGGCACCTGACCCGTAATCGCGACCAACGGCGTGCCGTCCATCCACGCGTCAGCGATCGGCGTCACGAGATTCGTTGCACCCGGACCGCTCGTTCCGATACACAGTCCAACCTGTCCCGTCGCGCGCGCATAACCCTCGGCCGCGTGACCGGCGCCCTGCTCGTGTCGGCAGAGCACATGGCGCAGTCGGGCTCGGTATTCCCACATCGCGTGGTAGAACGGCATGATGCAGCCGCCCGGAATACCGAACATGACCGACACGTTTTCGCGGAGCAGGGCTTCGCACATGATCTGCGCGCCGGTCCGGACGGCCGTGGGAACGGCAGGCTGGGCGGCGGCGGAGCGCGGCGTCTTTCGTTTGTCGGGACTGCGTTCGGTGCTGTCTGACATGGGGACTCGGAAAACATGAAAGCCCCCTCCGCGCGCGGAGGGAGCCTTGTGTGATCCTGCCCAAGGTGCCCCTCCGATGATCTCGGGAGGGGCGCCGGTTCGCGGTTACATCGCGATCCTCAAGCCCTGCTCCCGTCCGCTAAGAAGTACGCGTACGACGAGAATCGCTGCGAGCGTAAGGCTCGCAACGAGGCTAATGAGGCTGAGGAGTCGGGACCGCTTTGGCGAAGCGTGCATCAAACGGGCTGTATGGAGCTGAGCGCCGGATCAAAGCATTTGCACCGGCGCGCGAACAGGACCCGCAGCGATGAACTGCGAGACCTGTGACTCAAGCATCGGCGTAGCAGTGCGTTTCCGCAAGCCCCCCCGGGTGAACGACCGCGCCGTACCGGGCCTGGCTCACCGTCTGGGCGTAGCGCCAGATGGCCCCGGACTGGAAGTCGTGCTGCCGCGGGAGCCAGGCGGAGCGGCGCTCTGCGAGTTCGGCATCGGTGAGCCGGACGGCTAGCACACCCGCGTCCGCGTCGATGTCGATGATGTCGCCGTTCCGAAGCAGACCGATCGGCCCACCGATGGCCGCTTCGGGGCCGACATGTCCGATGCAAAGACCGCGTGTGGCGCCGCTGAAACGGCCATCGGTGATGAGTGCGACCTTGTCGCCCATGCCCTGTCCGTAGATCGCGGATGTTGTCGAGAGCATCTCACGCATGCCCGGACCGCCGCGCGGCCCTTCGTAACGAATCACCAGCACGTCGCCGGCCGCGTATCGTCGTTCCATGACCGCGGCCATCGCGTCCTCTTCCGACTCGAAGACGAGCGCGGGCCCGCTGAACTGTCGCGTGTGTAATCCGGCGACCTTCACCACCGCACCATCCGGCGCGAGGTTGCCACGCATGCCGACGAGTCCACCGGTCGGCGAGATCGCGTTGATCACGGGTCGCACCACATCCTGATTCGCGGGCACCACGATACCCGCGAGATCTTCGGCGATCGTCCTGCCTGTGACGGTGATACACTCGCCATGCAGGAATCCACCATCCAGCAACGCTTTCAGTACGACTGAGGCACCGCCGATGTCGTGCACATCTTTCGCGAGATACTTTCCGCCGGGCTTGAGATCCGCGATCAGCGGCGTGCGCGCAAACACTGCGGCAACATCGAACAGATCGAAGGACAAACCCGCTTCGTGCGCCATCGCCGGCAGATGCAGCGTGGCGTTCGTTGATCCGCCGGTCGCTGCAACGACGGCCGCTGCATTCTCGAGCGCCTTGATGGTCACGATGTCGCGCGGACGCGGGCCATGCTGCATCAGCCGCATCACGGCCGCACCACACGCTTCCGCGAAACTGTCGCGCGAGTCCCATGCGGCCGGCGGGCTGGCGGAACCGGGCAACGCGAGACCGATCGCTTCCGACACGTACGCCATGCTGTTGGCAGTGTATTGCCCGCCGCAGGATCCGGCACCGGGACAGGCGACCTTCTCGAGCGCGGTGAGCTCCTCGAGCGACATGTTACCGGCGGCGTGTTTGCCGACGCCTTCGAACACATCGAGCACGGTCACATCACGATCGTGAAATCGGCCGGGCAGAATCGAACCGCCATAGAGAAACACCGACGGCACGTTGAGACGCAGCATCGCCATCATCAGGCCGGGTAACGTCTTGTCGCACCCGGCGATTCCGACGAGGCCATCGTAGCAGTGACCGCGCACGGTGAGTTCGACGGAATCTGCAATCGTCTCGCGACTCACCAGCGAGGACTTCATGCCAGCGTGTCCCATCGCGATACCGTCGGTGACGGTGATGGTCGTGAACTCACGCGGCGTACCGCCAGCGGCTTTCACCCCCTTCTTCGCCGCCTCGGCCTGCCGCTTGAGCGCGATATTGCACGGCGCCGCCTCGTTCCAGCTCGACACGACACCGATGATCGGCTGCTGGATCTCTTCTTCAGTGAGACCCATGGCGTAATAAAACGCCCGATGCGGCGCCCGCTCCGGCCCCACCGTCGCATGCCGGCTGGGGAGTTTCGATTTGTCCATGTGCAGCAGTCGGCTGGAGGCGAAGAAGAACGACGCCGCATCCTGACACACCGCCGTCCACTATGCAAGTCGACCCATGCGTCGAATCGCTCCGCTCTGCGCGCTTTCGGATTGCCCGACCCATCGTATCGGGACACTTCGTTGCAGTCGTGGGACTGCACGAGCCAACGCAACGGCGCAACGGCGCAACGACGTCAACAACGATTCATCAGATACCGGAGAAGTAGTTGTGACTGCACCCTCTCGTGAGAACAGCTTGAGCCTTCTCGTAGTACAAGCGGCACTCGAAGTGCACAAAATGCTCGGCGGACCTGGCTTGCTCGAAGCGGCGTACGAGGAGGCGTTGGTCTGCGAGCTTCAGCTCCGTGGTGTTCATGTTCAGTGGCAAGTGCCAGTGCCGCTTCACTACAAGGGACATCTCCTCGCGACGGCACTGCGGATTGACTTGCTCGTCGACGACTGTCTCATCGTGGAGTGCAAAGCTACGAGCAAGAACAATCCGGTTTTTGCCGCACAAGCTCTAACCTACCTGCGCATCACCCGTATGCGCCTCGCCCTTGTCATCAATTTTGGCCAGATACTGCTGAAGCACGGCACAGAGCGAGTGGCAAACGGTGTTGCATAGCACGTTGCGCCGTTGCGTTGTGCTGGTGAAGTCTCTCACGTCCCGCCGAAGGTGACGGAGGCAGGATCGAGCTTGCCCGTGTAGTACGACATCAGCGACTGCTGGAAGATCAGAGTGTATCGGGCGTTGACGAGGGAGCTGGCGGCGGAGACCTGGGCGGCGCGGGCGACGCTCACTTCGGTCAGGGTGGCTGCACCCACGCGGTAGCGCTCCTGCGTGGCGGAGAGGGCGAGGTCGGCGGCGCGCTGCTGTGCGCGCGCGGCGCTCAGCTGATCCAGTGCCGACTGGTAGTCGAGGAACGCGCGCCGCACTTCGAGTGCCACCGTCTGCCGCTGGCGATCGTTGTTCAGTCGCGCGTTCTCGACATTGATCGCGGCCTGCTGCAACACCACCTTCGCGTTGCCTCTGTCGAACAACGGGATCGAGAGCGACAGCCCGACCGATCCACCCTTGCGCTGGTTCAGCTGATCCGCGAAGCTCGCGTCGGTGAGGCTGGTATACGCCGTATTGTAGCCCATACTCAATGCGACGTTTGGCCAGCGCGTGGACGACGACGACTTGAGCGCTTCGTCGGCCGCGTCGACGCGTGTCTTCGCGGCGGTCAGGTCCGCGCGATCCGAGAACGCGCTCGACAACAACCCATCGAGCGTGAACGCCGGCGCACTGCGTGTTGAATCGACCGCGGGCGCAACGAATTCGTACGTCTGCGACGGGTCGAGCTGCAGCGTCTGGATCAGGTCCACCTTCGCCAGCTCCACTGAGCGACGCGCCGATACCACGCCGGACTGCGCCGTCGCCACCGCCGCTTCCTGCGTGTATTGGTCTGCGATCGAATTGCGACCGGCCTTCACGAACAGCTGCACCTGTGCCAGCTGCGCCTGTTGCGAGGTGAGGTTCTGCTCCTGCACGCCCTGTTGTTCCTGCAGCGTCACCAACGAGAGGAAGTTCGACGCCACCGTGAACACCACCGTCTGTCGTGCACGCGCCAGATCACTGGCACTCGCACTCTCGCCGAATCGCGCCTGCTTGAGCAGTGACAGGTTCTGGAAGCCGTTGAACAGCGTGACACCCGACGTCACGCCGGCGTTCAGTGTCTGCGACGTCTGGTTCACCAGGCTGCCGGCCGTCTGGTTGAAACTCTGTCCGACGTTTCCCGAGGTGCTCGTGCTCAGCGACAGGTTCGGCAGAAACTGATTGCGCTGCTGCTGCACCGTCACCGCAGTGAGCGCCTTCGCGTTGACCGCCTGTTGCAGCGTGATGTTCTGCTGCAGTGCAATGCGCACGGCGTCACCGAAGGCGATGCGCTTCGGCGTAACGGTCGGTATCTGCGCCTGGAGCATGAGCGGCGCGCCCATCAGGGCTGCAGCCAGCACGCGCCGCACGGTCTGCGCGGCGGAAATTGTGGTCGCGTTCATGTGGATTCCTCTATGTGCAATTAGTGCGGTCGCGCGCGCATCACTCGTAGCGCAGCGCCTGAATGGGATTCATCGAGGCCGCCTTCCGGGCCGGGTAATAGCCGAAGAACACGCCCACCGCGGCCGAAAATCCCACCGCGATGAACACCGCCGACCACGGAGTCGCCGTCGCCCACCCGGTGAATTTGCCGAGTATCGCGGCGCCGCCGAGTCCGACGAGCAGGCCGATCACACCACCCAGCACACTCATCACGATGCTTTCGATCAGGAACTGTGTCAGCACATCGGATCCGCGTGCACCAATCGCCATGCGGATGCCGATTTCACGCGTGCGCTCCGTCACCGACACCAGCATGATGTTCATGATGCCGATGCCGCCGACGATCAGCGAGATCGATGCGATCGCCGCCAGCAGTCCGGTCATGACACTCGTCGTGCTCGTCGCCGCAGCCGCAATCGCGGTCTGGTCGCGCACCGTGAAATCGTCGGGCACATTGCCGCCGTTCAGGTTGTGCGCGTCGCGCATCAGCAGCTTGACCTCTTCGATCGCCGCCGGAATCACCGCGGTGGACGCTGTGCTGCCGAGGATCTGCGCAAGGAAGCTGAAACCACTCAGACGATCCTGCGCCGTGGTGTACGGCACCAGCACCACGTCGTCCTGATCGTTGCCCGTCGCGGTCTGCCCTTTCGGCGACAACACACCAACCACGGTGAATGGTGAGCGCCCGAGTTGCACCTGTGCACCGACGGCGTTCCCGTCAGGAAACAGATTCGTCGCGACCGTGTTGCCGAGCACCACCACTTTTTTCTTCGAGCGCACGTCGTCGTCACTGAACAACTCACCACTCGACACGCCCCAGTTGCGGATCGTGAGGTAGTCGGTCGACACACCATTCACACCCGTGCGCCAGTTGCCCAGGCCACCGATCACTTGCGTGCGCGTCACGATCACCGGCGACACGGCGGTCAGCAGTGTCGAGTTCAGCTTGATCTTGTCGGCGTCGGCAATCGTGAGCCGATTGAAGGTGCCGGCGCCTTGACTCGCTCCACCCTGCGCGGTGCTGCCGGCCGTGATCACGATCATGTTGGTGCCAAGATTGCCGATTTGCTTTTCGATTTGCGACTGCGCACCATTGCCGATGGCGACCATGATGATCACGGCGCCCACACCAATGACGATGCCAAGCATCGTCAGCATCGTGCGCAGCTTGTTCTTGACGATGCTCTGCGTCGCCACCTTGAACAGCGTGATCTTCTTCATCCGACCTCCACCAGTTCGTCGTCCGAGAGCATGCTGGCCAGGTCGGCCTTGGCGTTGTGACGGTCAATGACCGGCACATCGCGGATGATGCGACCGTCGCGCATTTCGACGATGCGCTTGGCGTACTGCGCGACGTCGGGTTCGTGTGTGACGAGGATGATCGTGATGCCCTGCTCGTTCAGTTCCTGGAACAGCGACATCACATCCACCGTGGTGTGGCTGTCGAGGTTTCCCGTCGGTTCGTCGGCGAGCAGCACGGTCGGCTGTGTCACGATGGCGCGCGCAATCGCGACGCGCTGTTGTTGTCCACCCGACAACTCGCTTGGTTCATGATCCATGCGTGTGCCAAGTCCGACGCGCGTCAATGCGGCTGCCGCCGTACTGCGCGTGTCCTGCCAGCGTG
>JANLPZ010000182.1:0-9941 GCA_031367535.1 Gemmatimonadaceae bacterium | reverse complement strand
AATCGGTGGGACACACACGTAGAAGCCGTAGCGGAAGCATTTTCGGACCCGGGTTCGATTCCCGGCGCCTCCATGCCAGCACAGAGAGCTCAGCCATCCAGATGGTTGGGCTCTTTGTGTTTTTGGTGATGTTGGGTGGATCAAGGGGACGGTAATCTTGGTCGTGCGTTTCAAGTGCTCTGACCCCTTGAACGGGTTCAAGGGGTCTGAGCACTTGAAATGAGGGCACGAGAAAGGTCTGTAGGCGATTTTGCGGTGAAACGATTACGAATTGGACCCTGGCCAAGGCCCTGCATGCTGCTCGACTTCTCGATCATGGATCGCCGCACGGCGTACTTCTGGATGGCGTCGACCATCGCGCCGAGGCCAGTGGCGTGGGTGTCGAGTGTGTCGGCGGCGGGGGTGGTGAATCTCGCGCCGTTCAGCTTCTTCCAGATGATCACGCCGCTGCCGCCGACGCTGATGATCTGCCCGCAGACGAACAGCGACGGATCGCTCAAGGACACCCCACGCAACATCCGCGAGACCGGCGAGTTTGTGGTCAGCCTCGTGTCATTTCCGATGGTGCAGCAGATGAACGCGACGTCGTTTGCGTTCGATGCGGGCACCAGCGAGTTCGAACAGGTGGGTGTGGTAGCCGCCGCGTCGCATACCGTGGCGCCGCCACGTGTGGCAGAGGCGCCGATGAGTTTCGAGTGTCGGGCGACGTCCTTTGTGCAGTATCCCGACGCGGCGCCGACGTGTGCGATCATCCTCGGCGAAGTGGTCGCCGCTCACGCGAATCCAAGCATCGTCGGCGACGACGGCATCATCGATCCGCGTCGGCTGGATCTCGTGTCGCGCATGGGTGCAGATTGGTATGGTCGCACAAACAGTGCTGACAACTTTTCGCTCGGGAGGCCTGCAGGATGGGCGCGGTAAAAAAGGCGGGCACAACTCGCAGGACAACGATCGCGAGCACGGAATTCTCAGGGTTTCCTGCGACGGCCTTCAGTTTCCTCAAGGGGCTCGCGGACAACAACAATCGCGAATGGTTCGAGGCACGGCGCGACACGTATGAAGCATCGCTTCGTAAGCCGATGAAGGCGCTGATCGAAGAGATGGATGCGCGCCTTGCGACGTTCGCGCCGGAGATCACCGGCACGGTGAAGGGAAGCATGTTCCGCATCCATCGCGACATTCGCTTCAGCAAGAACAAGTCGCCATACAAGACGAACGCGGCGTGCTGGTTCTTCCATCGCGACTCGAAGGGCAATGTCGGGCAGGACGCAGTGCATGGAGGTGCGGGGCTCTATTTCCACCTCGAGCCGCGCGCCTGCTTCGCGGGCGGTGGCGTGTGGATGCCGCCTTCGCCGGTAATCAAGCGCCTGCGCGGCGCGCTCGATGTCGGGCACGAGGAATTCAATGCGATCGTGAAGGCGCGGCCGTTCAAGAAACTGTTCGGCGAACTCTCCACCGAGGCCGTGCTCAAGCGCATGCCGCGCGGCTACGATCCGGAGCATCCGGCAGGTGACTGGCTTCGGTATCAGAGCTTCACGGCTGGCTGCTCGCTGACGCAGGCCGACGTGACGTCGGCGAAGTTGGCTGATCGTCTCGAAGAAGCGTTTCGCACGATGACACCGTTTGTGCGGTGGCTGAATACGGCGATGGGGTTCCGGCCGCACACATCGCGCTGATACCGGTCGTCAGCGCGCCGGCAGCACCATGAATGACCCGATCGGCGTCGCCACGCCGTTGATCTGAACGTCGACCTTGTGGTCGCCAGGGTAGTGCAGTCGCGTGGTCAGATCTTCGAGCGAGATGGTCTTTCGCAGCTCGATCGACGCGCGCGGCGCAACATCGACGGACGCGAGCTTGAATACCTTGATCGCGACGCCGGTCGCCTTCACGAAGTGCACGCGCAGATCCACGACGGCGCGCTGCGCAGTGCGCGATGGATTCCGCAGCGTCACCGTCGCCATGACCTTCGTCCCCATCCGCGGACGCGCCGGGACAAACGTGGACGCCGTCACCGTGAGGCGCGACGTGCTGGCGAAACCAAGCACGGCCAACGCTGCAGCGTCACCATTCTTCACCGACGAGCGCAGCGCATGCTGCACGATCCAGCGGCGCTCCGCCGAGGTATCGGCCATCCACGCAGCGGCCGTCGCGACAAGCAGCGCTGGATGATCCTTGCCGATGTCGTTCAGATTGTTCGCGACGCTTCGACGCACGTACAGCGACGGATCATCGCGCAGCATCGTCAGCAGTCGCAGTACGGGTGACGGGTCCTTCTGAAACGCGCGCAGGTGTGGCGCCCATGGCAGGCGCGGCCTCGTCGACTCCGACACAACACGCCGCACGTGTTCACTCGGATCAGTGACCCATGCTTCCAATCGTGCGAGTGTCGCCTCAGTGTGTTCTGCAAGGAACGGGCGTATCGCGAACTCACCTGTGAACACCTGCGTCAACTCGTGAAGTGCGCGCATCGAATCTTCAAAGTGCGGCAGTCCATGCGCGCGCACGAATTCGGTGTGGGGCAGGTAGAAAAATGACGACATCCCACCGGCCGATTGCCGGGACTTCGGCAGCGTCGCCAGCAGGACGTCAACCGCATCACTGAAACGAGCCGGAAGATGGCGACGCAGCACTGTACCGAGGTGTCGCCCGCGATCGAGCAGCTCGAGTGCGTCGAAGCCGCGTACGGCGTCGCGCTCGAATGCACGCCGGTCGAACGCTACATACGCCGCCGCGATTTCTGACGACAGGCGCTGGATCACGCCGCGCCCGAAGGAGTCCTTGAGTGCAGCAGCCACCGGCGCTCTGTCAGCTACGTGTCAAGCGCCGCCTGACCAGCCGCGAGCCGCGCAATCGGCACCCGGAACGGCGAGCAACTCACATAGTCCAGCCCCGTGCGATGCACGAACGCGATGCTCTTCGGGTCGCCACCGTGCTCACCGCAGATGCCAGCCTTCATGCCAGGCCGCGTCTTGCGGCCCGATTCCATCGCGATACGAATCAACTTGCCGACGCCTTCCTGATCGAGCACCTGGAACGGATCGTCCGGCAGCATCCCGTACTCGACATACAACGGCAAAAACTTGCCTGCGTCATCGCGACTCAAGCCAAGCGTCGTTTGGGTCAGGTCATTCGTACCGAATGAGAAATACTCAGCGACTTCCGCAATCGCAGATGCGGTCAGGGCAGCGCGGGGCAACTCAATCATCGTGCCGATCTGATAGTCGATCGGCTCGCCCATCGCGCCGAGCACCTGCCGTGCCACATCCTCGATGATCGCGCGTTGATGCGACAGTTCCTTCGCGCTCATGATCAGCGGCACCATGATCTCCGGCTTCACGATGATACCGCGACGCTTCGCGCGCACCGCCGCCTCGAAGATCGCGCGCGCCTGCATCTCGGTGATTTCGGGATACGTCACCAGCAGTCGTGCGCCGCGGTGCCCGAGCATCGGATTCGTCTCGCGCAGTGCGTCGACCACACGCAGCAGTTCCTCGCGTGACACGCCGAGCTGTCGCGCGAGCATCTTCGTTTCTTCACCGCCGTGCGGCAGGAACTCGTGCAGCGGCGGATCGAGGAGCCGGATGTTGACCGGGAAACCATTCATCGCCTCGAAAATCGCCTCGAAATCACTGCGCTGCATCGGCAACAGTTTCGCGAGCGCACGGCGGCGGCCTATTTCGTCGTGTGCAAGAATCATCTCGCGCACGGCATTGATGCGATCTCCCTCGAAGAACATGTGCTCCGTACGACAGAGCCCGATGCCTTCGGCGCCGAACGCGCGCGCAATGCGCGCATCCTTCGGCGTGTCGGCGTTCGCACGCACACGCAATCGGCGCGATCCATCCGCCCATTCGAGCACCTGCTGAAACGCGAGGTACGTCGGTGCCTGATCGGGCCGCGCCGTGCCATTGATCACGCGCATCACCTCACTTGGCACCGTCTGCAGCTCACCGAGATAGACGTTGCCCGTCGCGCCATCAACGGTGATCCACTCACCTTCGCGCACGGTCGTGTCGCCGACGCGGAAATATCGCGCCTCGGCATCGACGGTCATGCTCTGCACACCGACGACCGCGCATTTCCCCATGCCGCGACAGACGACAGCCGCGTGACTGGTCATGCCACCGCGAGACGTGAGGACGGCGCGCGCCACCACCATGCCGTGAAAGTCCTCCGGTGTCGTCTCGTCACGCACGAGAATCACGCTGTCACCACGGTTCGCACGTTGCTCGGCGGTTTCGGCGTCGAACACCGCGATGCCGCTGGCGGCACCGGGTGATGCGGGCAAACCCTTGCAGATGACCGGAGCACGCTGGCCGGCATCGATCACCGGATGCAACAGCTGATCGAGCTGATGCGCCGGAATGCGCATCACCGCTTCGCTGGTGGTGATCAGGCCTTCGACAACCATGTCGCGCGCGATGCGCAGTGCCGCGGCCGCCGTGCGTTTGCCATTGCGCGTCTGGAGAAGATAAAGCTTTCCGCGCTCGACCGTGAATTCGAGATCCTGCATGTCACGGAAGTGCGTCTCCAGCGCGAGCTGCGTCTGCATCAGTTCTGCATACGCATCCGGCAGCAACTCCGCCATGCGCTCGATGCGAAGCGGTGTGCGGATACCCGCCACCACGTCCTCGCCTTGCGCATTCACCAGGAATTCGCCGTAGAACGCACGCTCGCCGGTGGACGGATCGCGCGTGAACGCCACACCAGTTCCTGAATCGTCACCCATGTTGCCGAACACCATGGCAACGACATTGACGGCGGTTCCGATGTCATCGGGAATGCCATTCACGCGGCGATAGTCGACGGCCTTCTTCAACATCCAGCTGCGCCAGACTGCTTCCGTCGCACCCCACAGCTGCTCGACCGGGTCCATCGGAAAGTCGCGGCCGACCGCATGCTTCACGAGCAGCTTGTACTCCTCAACGAGCGTGCGCAGCGACTTCTCGTTGAGATCTGAATCGATGATCACACCCTGCGTGAGCCGCTTTGCTTCGAGCAGGTGTTCGAATTTCTGGATCGGGACGTTGAGCACGACGTCACCGTACATCTGCAGGAACCGGCGATAACTGTCGAACGCGAATCGGGCGCTCCCGCTGTTCCGCGCCAGTCCCTCTACCGTGGTGTCGTTGAGCCCGAGGTTGAGAATCGTCTCCATCATGCCCGGCATGGACACGGCGCCGCCGGACCGCACCGAGACGAGCAGCGGGTTCTGTGGATCGCCGAAACGTTTGCCGGAGACTTCCTCGAGGCACCGCAGGTTGATCGCCACTTCGTCGCGCAACTCCTGCGGATACGTCTGTTCCCGCAGATAGATCGCGCAGAGATCGCACGTCATCGTGAAGCCCGGAGGCACGGGCACACCGATGTTCGTCATTTCGGCGAGATTGGCACCCTTGCCGCCAAGCAGCGCCTTCATCTCACGCGTGCCATCCGCTCGGCCGTTGCCGAAGAAGTAGACGTAACGGCGGTCTGTCATCGGTACGGTAGTCGACACGTGAGGCACGGGAGTGGTGTGAACCGGTCAGCAGCCGTAGGCGCGTCCGCTGACAAGATCCGCCGGTGGTTCCGTGGGATAATTCCCACTGAAGCATGCGTCGCAGAACCCGGTTGGTCCACCAGGTACGGACGAAAGCATGCCGTCGATCGAGAGATACCCCAGCGAATCGACACCCAGCGCGTCGCCGATCTCGGTCACGTTGCGGGCCGAAGCGATCAGTTCCTCCTTTCGCGGCGTATCGATGCCGTACCAGCACGGCCCGGTGACAGGCGCCGAGCTGACGCGCATGTGCACTTCCCGAGCGCCCGCGTCACGGATCATCTTGACCAATCCGCGCGTGGTGGTACCGCGCACGATCGAGTCATCGATCATCACGACACTGCGACCACTCAGGACCTCGCGCACCGCATTGTACTTGACCTTCACTTTTGCGATGCGGCCGGACTGTGTCGGCTGAATGAACGTGCGCCCGATGTAGTGATTGCGGATCAGCGCCAGTTCGAGCGGCAGTCCGCTTTCTTCCGCGTAGCCAAGCGCCGCGGCGTTCGATGAGTCAGGCACTGCAAATACGAGATCCGCGCCAGGCGCCGGGCACTCGCGCGCGAGCTGCTTGCCGAGCGCGCGTCGGGCACGATCGACGCTGTGACCGAAGATCTGACTGTCAGGACGCGCAAAGTACACGTGCTCGAACACGCACTTCTTGAGCGGCTTCACCTCGAACGCCTGCACGGTCCGAATTTCACCAGCCTCGATCGCGACGATCTCGCCTGGCTGCACTTCGCGCAGCAGTGTGGCGTTGACGATATCGAGCGCGCAGGTCTCGCTGGTGGCGATGATGCTGTCGCCGAGCTTGCCGAGCACCAGGGGGCGCCAGCCGCGCGGATCGCGTGCCGCCAGCAACGTCTGGTTGATCAGGACAACGATCGAGTATGCACCCTCGACACCTTCCAGCGCATCGGTGAGACGCTGGATCGGATCTTCGTGATGCGAGCGTGCGAGCCGATGGAGCAGCACTTCGGAATCCATCGTCGACGTGAAGATGGATCCCTGTGCCTCGAGGTCCGCACGGATTTCCGACGCGTTGGTGAGGTTGCCGTTGTGTGCGAGGGCAATCACGCCGCCCTTGAACCTGGCCATGATCGGTTGCGCATTCTCGACCGTCGAACTGCCCGCGGTGCTGTATCGCGTATGCCCGATCGCCACGTCGCCGATGAGTGGCGCGATGGCGGATGCCGGAATCGCTTCCGAGACGAGGCCCATCGCCCGGATCGGGTGTGCGGCACCGTTCAGGTCCACCGTCACGATACCAGCAGATTCCTGACCGCGATGCTGCAATGCATACAATCCGAGATGGGTCAGCGCCGCAGCGTCTGGCGTCCCGAAGATCCCGAAAATTCCACACATGACTCTATGTCCTCAGGCCGTCGCGGTGGCGGCGCGCTGCATCAGTGCGGGAATCGCATTGAAGTACGCATCCGACAGCGGAACGAGCGGTGTATCGAGTGTCCGCGCACCAGCACGGATGATCAGGCGCTTTTCGTTCGTCACGGATCCAATGATGCGAGCCGGAATACCGTGAGCCTTCGCCGCGCCCAGCACAGCGTCGGCGTTCGACGTGCTGACAATCACACGTCCCTGGGCCTCGCCCCACAACAGGGCCCGTGCCGAAACACCGGTCGCTTCCGCGATGTCGACATCGGCACCGAACACCTGATCCGCATCGGCCATGCAGCACTCCGCGAGCGCGACGGCGAAACCGCCTTCGCTGATGTCATGCGCCGAGCGGATGCTGCCCGAGGCAATCGCTGCCAACAGCGCGTCGACGAGTCGCTTCTCGTGGTCGAGATCGACCACCGGCACCGCACCGATCGTCAGGTTGTGTATACGCGAGAGGTATTCACTGGCGCCGAGTTCATCGGTATTTTCGCCAAGGAGCACGATCGCATCATCTGCCGTCCGGAAGCCGCTGCGCGTGATGTGATCGATGTTCTCGATCAGTCCGACCATGCCGATGGTCGGGGTGGGGAACACGGCACCCTGCGGATTCTCGTTGTAGAGCGAGACGTTTCCGCCGGTGACGGGTGTGCCAAGCGCGCGGCATGCGTCGCCCATACCGTGCACTGCTTCACGGAATTGAAAGAAGACTTCCGGCTTCTTCGGATTGCCGAAGTTGAGACAGTTGGTGATGGCCATCGGCCGACCGCCGGTACATGCGACATTGCGCGCCGCCTCAGCCACCGCGATACGACCACCCATGCGCGGATCCAGATACACGTAACGTGAGTTGCAGTCGGTCTTAAGCGCGAGGGCCTTGTTCGTACCACGCAGTCGCACGACCGCCGCATCAGCGCCACCGGGTCCGACAACGGTGCTCGTACGGACCTGCGAATCATACTGACGGTAGATCCACCGCTTGTTGGCGATGGTCGGCGATGAGAGCAGCTGCGTCAGCGTCCAGACGGCGTCGTCTTCTTCAGCGCGCTCGGGCACTGCGTGCGGATCGCGTGCACGCAATGCGATGATCACCTCGCTCTCACGTGCCTCGGGATGATACTGCGGGCATTCCGTGACCAGCCGGCTGCCGGGAAACTCGGCCACCACGCGATCACCCTCCACCACGCGATACACCGGCTCAGCGATGACTTCACCGATCACTTCAGCCTGCAGATCCCACTTCCGGAGAATTGCTTTCGCTTCCTCTTCATGTCCGCGCTTCGCCACGACCAGCATGCGTTCCTGGCTTTCGCTGAGCAGGATTTCATACGGCGTCATGCCTTCTTCGCGCACCGGAACTTTCGTCACGTCAATCACGACGCCGACGTCACCACGCTCGGCCATTTCAGCACTGCTCGACGTCAAGCCAGCCGCGCCCATGTCCTGGATCGCGACGATGTGCCCGCTCCGAATCAGCTCGAGTGAGGCTTCGAGCAGCAGCTTCTCGGTGAACGGGTCACCGACCTGCACACGCGGGCGCTTGGCTTCATTCTCTTCACTCAGATCTTCCGAGGCGAAGCTCGCTCCGTGAATGCCGTCGCGACCAGTGCGCGCACCGACGGCGAGAATCGGGTTGCCGATGCCCTCAGCCTTGGCGGTGATGAGTTCATCCTCGCGCATCAGGCCAACGCACATCGCATTGACGAGCGGATTGCCTTCGTATGCCGGATCGAACATCACGTCGCCGGCAACCGTCGGCACGCCGATGCAATTGCCGTAGTCGCCGATGCCTTTCACCACGCCGGACACGAGCCATCGGACGCGTGGTGTGTCGAGACTGCCGAACCGAAGCGAGTTGAGCATCGCGATCGGGCGTGCGCCCATCGTGAAGACGTCGCGCAGAATTCCTCCGACGCCGGTCGCAGCCCCCTGATACGGCTCGACCGCTGACGGATGGTTATGGCTCTCGATCTTGAACGCAACCGCGAGGCCATCACCGACGCTGATCACGCCGGCATTCTCACCGGGGCCTTGCAGTACGTACGGCGCTGTCGTCGGCAGCGTCTTGAGCACAGGACGCGAGTGCTTGTAGGAACAATGCTCGCTCCAGAGTGCACTCACGATGCCGAGCTCCGTGAACGTGGGCTCGCGACCAAGCAGGCCAAGCAACTTCTCGTACTCGAACGGTGTGATGCCGTGTTCGGCGACGAGTGCCGGTGTGATCGCCGGATCGCCCGGCCGCGGCTGCACAACAGATGTCGTGGTACTCATGCGCCTACCCGTGCCAGCAGTGATTCAAACAGCGGCAGGCCGTCGGTCGACCCAAGCAGCGATTCGACGGCGCGTTCCGGATGCGGCATCATGCCAAGCACGTTACCCGTCGCATTCGTGATACCTGCGATGCCGCGCATCGCACCGTTCGGGTTGCTGGAGTCGGTCACGTTGCCGTTCGCGTCGCAATACCGGAAGACAACCTGACCGTTCTGCTCGAGCTGATCGAGCGTCACATCGTCTGCCGCGAATCGACCTTCGCCGTGCGCGATAGGTATCCGCAGCACCTGACCCGGTTGATAGCCATTCAGATACATCGGCGCCGAACCTTCGACTTTCAGGTGCACCCACGCGCACACGAACTTGAGGCTTGCGTTGCGCATCAACGCGCCCGGCAGCAGATGTGATTCACACAGCACCTGAAATCCGTTGCAGATACCGATGACCGGCGCGCCGCGTTCGGCGTGTGTGATGACTTCCCGCATGATCGGACTGAATCGTGCGATAGCGCCCGCCCGCAACGCATCACCATAGGCGAATCCGCCCGGCAGAATCAGGACGTCGCAGTTCTGAATGTCGTGATCGCGATGCCAGAGCGAGACGGCAGGCTGCCCGAGTTGGTCCGTGACGGCGTGAATCGCGTCGGTGTCGCAGTTCGAGCCGGGAAACGTGACGATACCGAACTTCATCGTCAGGCCATCACCGTCGAGACAATCTGATAGTCTTCCGTGACGGG